>JAUVNV010000160.1 GCA_030599515.1 Acidimicrobiia bacterium | reverse complement strand
GATCACAACCGTCCCGACGGCCAAGCGGCCTGCACTACGCTGGGTTCCCTTTCGAGTTCGCTTGCCCACTCGGTACCTCCTGTTGACGGTCCGTGGGCGACACCGGCAGCCGACTACTCGGACGCCGAATCAGTTGATACCGCCCGCTGATTCGACAGTAGTCCTGCGGTCAGATGCCGGCAATGCGCAAAGGTGATTAGCCCGAGGCTGACTCGGTGGGCTCGCGTGAGCGGGAGCCATTCGCGACCGCTGAGCCGCTCCGCTGCGGACGATCAACGGACGCGAAGGGATCCGCGAGGGCAGACTCGTCGTCGAGTAGATCGTTTTGGGTTCGCGGCTGCAGATCGCGCGGCGGCGCTAGCAGGAACTGGCGCCCACTCGTCTCTCTCGTCACTGGATCGGCGCCCGCTGCGTCGCTACGTTCCGCATCCCCCATCCTTCAGTCGGGGGGACGCGGGAAGGGGATGGCTACTCGCGTCCCCCTCTTAGAGACCGGAAGGCGGGCCGAACCGAGGGAGGCCCTCGACGCGTTCGGCTGCCTACGGGATCGCGTGGACCGGTGTGCCTATCGGGGCCCAGGCGTAGAGTGCTTTCGCCTTCGCGTCGGCCTGGCGCACGCATCCGCCCGATCGGTGCGTCCCGAGCTGATCCTCAGTTTGCATCGGCTGGCCGTTCGAGTATCTGGGGATCGAGTGGAAACCGTAGGACCACTGGTTCCCCCACGTGCCCGGCTTCACGAAGCGCACCATGTGCTTCATCGTGATCCCGTCGTACGGAGCCCATGCGTTGACCGACTTCGAGAAGACCTTGTACGTGGCGTAGTGAGGGATGCCGACTCGTCCGGATACCGGGTAGGTGTCGACGAGATTCTCATTCGCGTCGATCAGCCACACCCGCTGCTGCGAGTTGGAGTAGATGATGCGCTTGCCGCTGCCGACCTGCGGGTACGCCGGTGGGGGACGCTCCGGTGGGACCATGGGTGTGAGGTGCAGGGCACGGCCCATGAACGCGGCCATCTGGCTGCGCGGTAGCCCCTCGGTCGGGCAGAAGGCGCCTGTTCCGCATCCACTCGTGATCCCCGCGGCGGCGATGGCGTCGATGTCGTTCTCGAAGATCGACTCGTCGTCATCGGCGAAGTGGTCGGATGATGCCGACGGCAAGTCGAAGGCCCGGACGATGAACGCCGCCATCTCCTCGCGAGTGACTCGACGATCGGGACAGAACTCGTCGTTCGCGGGCGGATTGCAGCCTTTGGTGATACCGGCGGATGCGAGGGCGTTGATATCCGCTTCGTGAGCAGACTCGACCGTGTCGACGAATTGGCCCGGGGCGCCCGCAGGAAGGCGGAGGGCACGGACGAAGATCGACGCCATCTCCGCACGGGTGAGAACCCTCTCGGGACAGAACTCGTCGTTTGCCGGTGGGTTGCAGCCCTTGGTGATCCCGGCTGCGGCGATGGCTTCGATGTATCCCTCTTCGGCGAGCAGGTCGTCGTCGACGAACGTCCCGCCGGGGGGAAGGTCCTCTGCGGATGCCGATACCACCGGAACAGCGGAGAGCACCATCACGACCAGCGCGATGAGAACCAGGAATCGTCGGACCATTCGTACCACGTCGCCTCCACACTCGTGACGTGCATGAAGTATCGACATTTCCGCGGTCGGACTCAAGTCAATGATCTCGTTGGGATGGGTGACTCATCGTCAATCGACGTCGAGCGTTCTGTAGAGATCGAGCAAGTTCTCCCGCTCGACGGTCCAGTTGTATCGGGCAGTCGCTCGCTCGAGACCCGCCTCATAGCGACCTGGGTCGGAGAGGATGGTCGTGATCGCTTTCGCAAGAGCGCTCGGATCGTCGGCGTCGCAAACCTCGCCGATCTGTTCCTCAGTAACGATACGGCCGATCTCGGGGGAGTCGGAGCCCACGACCGGGATGCCGGCCATCGCGTACTCGAACAGCTTGTTCGGCAGCGACGTGTTGTACGACACCGACGAGTTCACGATGTTCGCCAGACCGACGTCCGCGGAGGCGGAGTACGAGATCAGTTCGTTGTTCGGGACCGGTCCGAAGAACTTCACCTTGTCGGTCAACTCGCGGTGCTCGACGAGACTCTCGAGGACGGGGCGGTGGTGGCCGTAGCCGATCACGACCAGGACGACGTGGTCGAGTCCGGAGACGGCATCGATCGCCGGTTCGATCCCACGGTTCTCCTGGATCGACCCCTGATAGATGATGATTCGATCCTCCGGGTCGATCCCCAATTCGGATCGGAGATCCTTCGATCGGTCGATCTCGGTGGGTTCGGGGACGTTCAAGACGGTCACGGTCGGATCTGGGAGCGTCCCGTACAGGTTGCGGTTCCAGGTGATCCACGAAGGGCTCGCGACGACCATCGCGTCCACCTCCGGTAGATACCGACCCTCCTCGGCCGTGGCCTTCCGCTTGCCATCCTCGGTCATCCGGTTCCGCTCCGTCTGAAGCTCATGGGAGTCGTAGACGAGGCGCGCCCCCGTCTGCTCCTTGCAGGCTGCACCGACCTTGAGTGTGTTGAGGTCGTGGGAGTGGAAGACGTCGGCTCCCGAGGCCGCGCCGATCTTGATCATCCGCCGGTCGATCGCCTGATGCTTCAGCCACTGGCTCTGCTGGCCGAGCAGGCCCTTGAGGTGGTGGAACATGAAGCGGGCGAATCTCGCGAACGAGCGGAGGATCGGGGTCGTGACGGCTCCCCATGTGCGCTTGGCCGCGCTCGGCGGGACCTCCGGTGGGCGCACCGACATGGGCGGGGAGTCGGCAGGAGTGCCCGGGGCTGCCGTCGATGGGGCGGAGAGCATTCCCAGTTCGCGCACCGTGGCCTCGTTGTAGGCATCGCCGGTGAGCCGCACGTGTCGGGATTCGATCGACCCCGCATATCGCTGCGCCAAACGATTCAGGGCAGGGATGCCGAAGCTCGAACGCGGGACCCGAATGACGTGGATGCCATCGGGAGTCGTCTCCTCGGCCGGCGTGACATTGGGGACGAAGAGCGCCACGACGGTCACGTCATGACCGGCCCCGATCAACGTCTTGGCCTCCTTCGTAACGCGCGCGTCGTACTCGAACGAGTTCTTCACGAACATGCAGATCTTCACAAGAGGATTATGCCTGCCCCCACAACGCTGTAGCGTCTTGCCTATGACCGAAGACCCTGAGTGGAGAATCGAGGAGCTCGAGCAGCGACTGTTCGATGAGCGCCGCGAACGCGACGTTGCACAACGTCGCGCCGCCGAACTCTTCGAACGGGTCGGTCTCTGGCGGAAGAGAGCAGAGGATCGGGCCGTTCGCATCAAGAAGCTCGAAGCGGAGCGAGACAGGCTTCGCGGCGCCGCCGGTTGGCTCCGCCGTGGGCGCAGGGCGGTCAGTCGGCCACCGGTGGTCGTGTCGACACCTCCCGCTCCCGAGACCGGTGATGCGACGGTAGCGGGCGAAGGCCCGTTGCTACCCGGCGTGCGCTGCGTGACGGCGATCGCCTCGCCGGATCTCGCGACCGCGGCCGATACGTTCGACGCCGCCGCTCTGGATCCCTCCGTGTCGTTGATGGAAGCCGATGTCGTGCTCGTCGACGCCGGGGGCTTCGAGAACCTTCCGGGAGAGACGGCGGCGACGCTCGTCGAGTGGGCGTCGGTGAGCGGACGCCCTCCTCTCGTGGTGACGGGCGACACCCCACACGACATCGCCCAATACGCGCAGAGCGTCATCGGCGCCGACGATCATACGGGTCGATTCTTCGCCCCTTCGCTGTGGAGTCCGCTGACGCGGGGTGACCGTGACGCCGGACCGCTCGGTTTTGTCTCGGGCGAGGTGGAGGGCTTCGGCCCTGTGGTCGTCGAGCCGTTCGACGCATCATCGACACGACACCTCGAACTTGCGGCGCAGGGAGTTCCGGTCCACGCACGTGACACCGGCGCCCTGACCCCCGATGCGGCGCGACGACTCGGCGTGCAGTACCGCCGGTTCGCGTACGAGCGGCGAACGACGGAGCTGGAGCGCTTCTTCGAACAGCTGACGCTGGAGACGGCGACGATCCGCCCCACCGTTGCCGGGATGCTCGTTTCCAACCGTCCCGACGACGTGGTGAATGCGATCGATGGGCTCCGCCTCCAGCGGGTGCCCAACTTCGAGGTCGTCGTCGGCTGCCACGGATTCTCCTCTTCGGTCGTGGCGAGCGCAGTCGATCGACTTGCGGAGCATGTACCCGTGAGGGTGCTGGAGTTCGGCGCCGAGATGAGTCTCGGAGCATGTCTCAATCGAGCGATCTCGACCACGGGTGCGGATGTGATCGCCAAGATGGACGACGACGACCACTACGGGCCCGCCTACCTCATCGATGCCCTCCATGCGCTCGCGTACGGCGGGGCGCCGGTCGTGGGCAAGGGCACGAGCTTCACCTACCTCGAATCCGAGGACCGGACCGTGATTCGACGGCCGGGCAACGAGGAGCGGCTCTCCAACGGTTCCCCGACGGGTGCGACCCTCGTATGGGCACGGTCGCTGTGGGAGACCAACCCGTTCGCCCACCGGTCGCTCGGTGAAGATCTCGCCTTCCTGCGCGGCGCCCGCCGGCTCGGTCACCAGGTGTACATCAACAGCGGCTACGAGTTCGTCTACCACCGCAGGCGTTTGGGGAACACCTGGGAGGCCGCCGACGCGCTGTTCCTCGAAGGAGCGGATCCCGCGTGGGACGGGGAGAATCCGACTCTTGCCGACGTTCCCGACGTCGAAATCTCTCGCGAATGAGGATCGCTGTACTCGGCACGTCGCGATCGGGCACCGATCCGCGAACCGTGCGGCTGGTCACTTCGTTGGCCGCTGCGGGTCACGACGTCGCGTTCCTGTCTCCGGGCCCGGTGGATCAACCGATCGAGGCGTCGGCGGACCGAACCGTCAACATCGACACGAGGTGGCCCCGCAGC
Source organism: Acidimicrobiia bacterium (assembly GCA_030599515.1). GTDB lineage: Bacteria > Actinomycetota > Acidimicrobiia > Spongiisociales > UBA5794 > JAHEEL01. The sequence continues at coordinate 1,127 of JAUVNV010000160.1, read as the reverse complement.
GGCGGCAGGATCGCGGGGCTGATGCGGCGGCTCAACCCCTCGCGTGTCCGGGAGCGGAACAGTCGGCGGCATGTGACCTCCCTGCTCTCCGACCTCCGCCCGGATCTTGTCTACGCGCCCAACAGGGATCTCGCCCAACTGGCAGACCAATTGGGCTTCGTTGTTGCATCGGATACGAGGCTCCAGGCCGGTATCTCCAACAGCCTCGCACGGCTCGCTCCGGGGAATCCGGGACTCGGTGGGTTCGTGGACGACGAGCACACGCCCTGGGTGGAGAGACCCGCCACGGCCCCTGCCGCGGGTCGGCACGCAGGGAAGCGGATTGTGCTGTGCTACCACCCGACCGACACGACGCCGGCACGGTATCTGCACACCGCTCTCGAGAGGGCTGGAGTCACGGTCGACCACCGGTACCCGGAAGTCGATCTCTCTGAGGTTCCCCACGACACCGACGGAATCGTCTTCGTTGAGAGTCCGTATCCGGCGCTCAGCGTCACCGGTGAGACCCCGGTGCCGATCCTGTATTGGGTTCACCACGGCGAGATCCACCTGTACCAGAACCTCCGCCTGGCACAGCGATACCAGGCCGACGGTGTGCTGCTCGCCCACAGCTGGCACCTCGCCCACCGATTCCCGGTTCCGGTGTTCATGTTCCCGTTCGGGGTGCCGACGGAGATGCTCGACGACGATGTGCCCTCGGCCGATCGGCCGATCCACGTGTCGATGATCGCCGCGGGATTCGACGGCACGGACGAGAGGTATGCGACGAGGCGCCGTGTGGCGGACGAGTTGACTGAGGAGTTCGGAGCGGATCGCGTTCTGTTCACCGGCGGCATGTCGCCAACCGAGATGTTCTCCACATACGCGAGGTCCAGAGTCGTGATCGACGAAGGAGGCTCGCTCCACCGGCCGATCACGATGCGCGTCTTCGAGGCGACCGGTTCCGGAGCCGCGCTGGCGACGGATCCCGCACCGGGAATCGAGATGCTCTTCGAACCCGACACCGAGTTCATCGCGTTGGACACCTCGGATCCGGTGCAATCACTGACTACCAAAGGCCACGCGGCGCAGATCGCTGCCGCAGGCCGGGAGCGAGCCCTCGGCGTGCACACGTACGACCACAGGGT
>JAUVNV010000140.1 GCA_030599515.1 Acidimicrobiia bacterium | reverse complement strand
TTATCGCACATCTTTTTGGCGGATGCTGATACTTTCATCAGTGGTGATCCTGCCTCGGTTCGATTCTTTCGGACGTCGCATCCGAGCGTCACCGAGGCGAACACCGAAGTGCCCGCAGCGAAGGGTGACCTCTACACCGATGGTGCCCGAGCGTTGCCCGGACCCGTCGATATCAACGACGTCTTTGCATGGGAGAACGCAGCCCGAAGCCGGGCCGCTGACGGGAGTGTAGGGAAGCCCGCTTCGTAACGACAAGTCGTGAACGACGTTGTCGGTTGTCGGTAGTATCCGGTATCCGGTATCCGGTATCCGGTAGTCGGTAGGCCCGACTTCGTCGCGAGTAGTCCGTAGTCTTGCTTGCAGCTTGTGGCTGGCAGCTTTTGTCTTTCTACTTTCTACTTTCTACTTTCTACTTCTTACTCCGCTACTCCCCCTGCGTCACCGTTACGCACACGGCGTTGAGGTCCGATGTGTGGGATCCAGGTGCGGGGCAGTCGGTCACGACGATCATGCTGTTTCCCTCGTTCTCCACCCACATGTTGGTCCGCTGGGCTTCGTCACCGGAGCCCATGGTCAGAGTCTGGGAATCCCACTCTTCTCCGGTGCCGCTGATCCAGTTCTCGTAGAAGCCGACGATTTCGTCAAAGCGCCCGTGGGCGTAGGTCAGCGACACGTTGATCACCTGGTCCGCTGTGATCGTCGCCAGGACCTCGCCGTCATCGGGAACCGGGATCTCGAGCCCTTCGGGCATCTCCGCTCCGGAGCCGAATGACATCGAGCCGTCATCCGTTTCGACCTTCATCGTCACGTCGTCGCCGTCGCCGGAGATATCGATGTCGACTTCTCCGTCGCTACTCGCCTCGATGAGCTCTTCGGCCAGCTTCTCGGCCACCGTGTCGGACGCACTCCCACACGCCGCCACGAACAGAGCCAGCACTGCGATGAGCACCGCGACCGTCTTGATTGTCGACCTCATCGTTCCATCCCTTCACGCCGCTGCGGTATCACTCACGTTCATCGGCTTTCGGCGACTGCGATTGAACATCTTTCCTCCACCGTAGACCTCGCCCAGGACTTGTCCAGGTCCGAACGGCCCATGTCCGGTTGCTGAATCGTCCTCGCGCCCCTTGCCGGGCCCTACTCTCCGATATCTTCGTTCCACAACTCGGGGTTCTCGGTGATGAACTCCTCCATCATCCGGATGCACTCCGGGTCGTCGACAACGATGACCTCCACTCCACGGCTCCGAAGCAGGTCCTCCCCGCCCATGAAGGTGCGGTTCTCTCCGATCACGACGCGAGGGATCCCGTAGAGCAGGATCGCCCCGGTGCACATGTCGCACGGGGACAGGGTCGTGTACATGGTTGAACGCTGATACACGGCGGCCGGCTGGCGTCCGGCCACCTCCAGAGCGTCTGTCTCGCCGTGCCGGATCGGCGAACCGAGTTGGATCCGGCGATTCCGCCCGGCACCGAGCAACTCGCCGTCGGACGCCAGGACTGCGCCGATCGGGATGCCACCCTCGGACAGTCCGATCTTGGCCTGCTCGATCGCCGTCTTCAGAAAGCGGATATCGTCGTCGTTCATCAGTCCCTCCTATAGGGCTTCAGATAGGCTCCCGGATACTCGACGTTGCGACCGGATATGGCGAGGGCGGCGATCACAACCAGATACGGCAGTGCGAGCAGGAGCTCGAATGGCACGGCATCCCAACCGGGGAGGATGCGGAGGCGTAGTTGCAGCGAGAACACGCCTGCGAATACCAGAGCACCGAATACACCCCGCCAGATCCGCCATCGCCCGAAGATGACAAGCGCGATGACGACCCACCCCCGGCCAGCGATGATGCCGAGCGTGAAGGTTCCGAGTGTTGCCAGCGTGATGAACGCGCCGCCGACCGCGGCGAGCGCGCTGCCGATCATCAACGCCGCGTAGCGATAGAGCGAAACAGACAGGCCGGCAGCGTCCGCCGCCTCCGGGTTCTCGCCCACTGCCCGGATTCCCAACCCGAACGACGTTGAACGCAACACCCACCACCCGAGCGGCGCCACGACCAGGAAGGCGATGTAGGTCAGAGCGTATTGGTTGAAGATGTTGTCCGGGCCGAATGGTTCGAGGAGTTGGTAGGACTCGATCCGGCGCAGGCCTTCCGAACTGCCGAAGTAGAGCCGATTGATGAACTCGGAGATCCCGATGAGGCCCAGCGTCAAGCCGATCCCTGCAACGTGCTGGCTCGTGCCGAGTGTCACGCTGAAGAGGCCCATGACCGCACCCGACGCCACGCCCACAACGATCGCCGCCAGGATCCCGAGCTCGAGAGATCCGGTCACCGCTGTTGCCGCGAATCCGAAGAATGCACCGGCGTACATGGTCCCTTCGATCCCGAGATTGAGGATCCCGGCCCTCTCCGTGTACGTCTCGCCCACCACTCCGAAGACCAGGGGAGTAGCGTTTCGCAGCGTGGCGGTCAGAATGTCGAGCAGGAAGATCATGATGTATCTACCTCCTCGACTTCCGGCACGGCTCCCTCTCCCGGTGCTTCTTCAACCTCGGACTTCAGCACCTTGTGGTGGTACCTCCGATACGCCAACACCCCGACCGTCACCAGCAGGACCGTCGCCTGTATGACGTCTCCCAATTGCGAAGGAACGCCCAGAACTCGTCCCGCCGAGCCGGCCCCCACATTGAGATCTGCGAGCAACAGCGCTGCGAGCACCACTGTCGGCATCGCCAATGCCCCGAGCGTCGCCACTACGATCCCCGTGTAGCCGAAGCCGGCCGATAGCCCGCCTGTGAGCCGATACTGGATACCGCTCACCTCACTCGCCCCCGCGATTCCCGCAATGGCTCCACTCGCGAGAGCGACCGTCAGCAGCGTGCGCCCAACGCTGATTCCGGCGAACCGGGCGGCCTTCGGGCCGGATCCAACAGCACGGACTTGAAGACCCGCAACGGTGCGAGAGAGCACGAACCACACCAATCCGGCGATCGCCAACCCGACGAGGAAACCGAGGTGAAGCCTCGACCTCGGGACCAGGATCGGGAACTGGGCCGACTCGGCGATCCGCTCGGACTCGGGGAATCCCGTCTCGGGATCGGCCCACGGACCGCTCAGGAGTGCCGTCACGATCAGGAGCGCGACGGGATTGAGCAGCAGTGTCGTGACAACCTCGTCGATTCCCATCTTGACACGCAGCAGGGCGGGCACCAGCGCCCACAGCGCTCCCGCGGCCGCACCGGCGAGGATCACGATGGGGAGAACCAAGAAGCGGGATTGGTCGCTCACGAGCATTCCGACCCCTGCGCCTGCGACCGCCCCCATGAGCAACTGACCTTCGGCCCCGATGTTCCAGTAGCCCGCTCGGAAAGCCAGCGCCACCGACACACCCGTGAGGATGAGCGGAATCGACGAGACCAGCACCTCCAACCCGGAGTACCTGGAGGTCAGCGGCGAGACGAGGAACTCGCCGTAGGCGGCGAACGGGTTGGCGCCCGCCAACATGATGAAGGGTGCCGTGATGACGAAGGTACCCAGCAGGATGAGCCCCGCCGTCGTCGCTCCCCTTCTCCACTTCACCACGTCACGCCACCTCCGTGTGGCCTGCCATCAGCAAGCCCAGTTGGTCGCGATCGGCTTCGGCGGCATCCACCCGCCCTGCGATTCGACCGTCGTAGAGGACGATCAGCCTGTCGGAGAGTTCGAGCAGCTCATCGAGGTCCTCACTCATGAGGACGATGGCGGCACCCTGCCGACGCATCGCCAACAGCTCGTTCCGGACATACGCGGTGGCACCGATGTCGAGTCCACGTGTCGGTTGGGAGACCACGATGACTCGCGGCTCTCGAACCAGCACCCGGGCGAGCAGCACCTTCTGAATATTCCCACCGGAGAGCGTCTTCACAAGATCATCGGGACCGGCCTTGATCGAGAACCTCTCGATCAGATCGAGCGCATTCGCCCGAATCCGATCGCGGTCGAGGATCAATCGCTTCCCGGCCTCATCGAGATGTTCCAATATCAGATTGTTGGCGACCGACATGTCTCCGACCAGCGCCTCGTGGCGGTCCTCCGGGATCCGGCCGACACCCGCGGCGATGACCTGCTTCGGGCCCTTGCCGGCGATCTGGGTGCCGTCGGCGATGATGGATCCGGCAGTCGGCTTGCGCATCCCCGACAGCACTTCAGCGAGTTCGGTTTGGCCGTTGCCGGAGACACCGGCGACTCCGAGGATCTCACCGGCTGCGACTTCGAAGTTCACATCAGAGAGCGCCGGCAGGTCGAGTCCGCCGACTGCAGAGAGGTCGGAGACCTCGAGAGCCGTCGCCCCCGGCTCGGAGTGCGTTCGGGGCTCCGGCGGGGCGGCGGGGCGTCCCACCATCCACGATGCCAGTCCGGCAGCGTCGACCTCATCGGTCTCCACCGTGTGAACAACCTTCCCGTGACGCAGGACTGTTACGCGATCGGTCAGCTCCATCACCTCGGGAAGTTTGTGGCTGATGAACACGATGGCCATACCACTGGCTCGCAATCTGTCGAGCGTCGCGAACAGCGCTCTGATCTCCTGCGGGGTGAGCACCGCGGTCGGCTCGTCGAGGATGAGGACGCGGCACTCCCTGTAGAGCGCCTTGAGGATCTCTACGCGTTGCTGTTCGCCCACCGAGAGGTCCGAGAGGCGGCGGTCGGGCTCCACATGGAGTCCATACCGGTCGGCAGCCTCCTCAACGAGATCCTTCGCCCGATCGAGGTCGAGGATCGCTCCCCCGGTCCGGCCGAGGATGATGTTCTCGGTCACGGTCATCGGCCTCACGAGGGCGAAGTGCTGCGTCACCATCCCGATTCCTGCGCCGATGGCGTCCTTCGGTGACGCGAAGTGCGCCAGATCGCCATCGACGTAGATCTCCCCCCCATCGGGGATGGAGAGTCCGTAGAGGATCCGCATCAGGGTCGTCTTCCCCGCGCCGTTCTCGCCGAGAACGCCGTGAACCTCTCCACCCCACAGCGACAGGTTGACACCCTCGTTCGCCAGCACATCGCCGAAGCGCTTGCTGATCGACCTCAGTTCGACGACCGGGGTCGCCGGGGAGTCACCTGCCGCTGTCATCTGCCGGGGTCAGCCGCCGACCGAGCCGGCAGGCTCCGCCTCGTTGATGTCCACCCGGAAGACGCCGCTCTTGATCTCCGCCTCTTTGGCGTTCACGGCATCGATGAGCGCCTGATCCACTCCTCCGACTACCGACGTGTTGATCGGAGCCAGAGAGGCACCGCCCTTGGCGAGCATGCTGAAGTCCTTGAGATCCTGGGCCGTATACGAACCGGCCCCCACCTGGTCGATGACGTACGCCACCGTCGGTGCCATGTCCCAGACCACGCTCGAAACGACGTTCTCCGGAGCCAGGTCCTTCTGATCGGACATGTTGCCGAATGCCAGCAGGCCCTTCTCCTGGGCGGCCTCGATCACACCGAACCGCTCGGCGTAGACCGCGTCGGCGCCTGCGTCGATCTGGGCGAGGGCAGCCTCCTTGGCCGCTGCCGGATCGAACCAGCTGTTGATGAACGTCACCTTCACTTCGACGCCCTCGTTCTGGGCCTGGGCACCCGCCACGAAAGCGTTCGTGATGCGATTGACCTCAGGAACCGGGAAGCCCCCGACGACTCCGACGACGTTGGTCGTGGTGAGCCCACCGGCGAGCATGCCCGCGAGATAGGCCGGTTCATGGATCCAGTTGTCGAATACCGAGAAATTCGGATCGGCCGGTCCGCCACCGGAACCGAAGACGAACGCGATGTCCGGATACGCATCAGCCACCCGTCGGACGGCGTCCTCGTTCCCGAATGCATCTCCGAACACGATATCGGGCTTGTCCTGTTCGGCTACCTCGGTGAGGATCCGTTCCATGTCACCCGAGTAGCCGATGTCGTCTGTGAACGTGTACGAGATGTTCCCGTCTTCTTCTTCGGCCAGCAACGCACGGTGGATGACGCCGTCCCACGGCTCCTCGATCTGGGTAGCGAAGGCACCGAAGACAGCGATCGTGTCGCCGTCCCCTGCCTCACCATCGTCGCTGCTGCACGCGGCCGCGGCGAGTGTGGTGATCACCACCAGCAACACCATGAAGAATCTCGAACGGTGGCGCATCTTGCTCATCTGTTCCTCCTATCGCTCATAGCGAAGAGAGCCACCCCTACTGGGGTGACCCTCTCTCTTACTTGTCGGGCTCGTCGCCCGAACCTGACTCGTGGCCTTCGCCCCGGTCAAGACTGTCATGTCTCTTCCACCCGGCATCGGTTGAGAGGGTACAGGACCACCGGCCCCGCCCTGCCATTCAACCGCTGTTGGGTGCCTTCCATAGACTTCGTCGGCGTCATGCTCCTCTGAACACCATCCCGTAGAAGTCTTCGTACGTCTCCTTGCGCACCACCTCGACATTCCCTTTCACCGCCATCCCGGCCTTGGGATCATCGATCTCGAGTTGGCCCAGCATCCGCATCCCGTTCTCCAGCTCGACGATGCCGAGACCAAGGGTCGCAACTTCGTACTGAGCCGGCAGGTTGTAGACGCGGGTGAAGGTCAACAGCTTGCCTTCCTTCGGGAGCGGCACGGTGTCGAACTCGAAGAAGTCGTTCTGCTTGCAGTTCTTGCACACCATCCGGAACGGGTAGTGCATCGTGTCGCACAGGCGGC
>JAUVNV010000264.1 GCA_030599515.1 Acidimicrobiia bacterium | reverse complement strand
TTGCCGTGGGCCGGCGTGCCCTTCGGCTCGAGGTGATGAACGAGGTGATGGCCGAGTTCGTGCGCGATGGTTCGCAGCATCGTCGTGTGACCGAGACGAATCTGTCCCTGCTCGGGGATCGCGCGTTGACGGTGGGACTCCCAGGCCGTGACGCGCTCCTCGCTGTTGGTTTCGACGATCACCGAACGCGGTGGCCAGCACTCGCCGGTGTCGGGTCGACGGCGTCGGTTGAACGCCAGGTCGGGCATGGGGACGCCGAACTGCTCTGCTACCGAACGAACGAGTGCCCGGGCTTCGCCTCGCTCGACGGCGTATCGGTCGCCGAATCCGGTGATGAGTTCATAGTTGCGGCTGAACGCCCGCACCCGGTGTTCGTGACGCGGTATCCGGTCGGATGACTCGGCTGGCTGAAACTGTCTCATGAGGTCTGCTCGTGTTCTGCCGTCGTTCTGTGGGATGGCTGCGCCGTATGCGGGGACTGCAGCCCTGGGTACGCGTTCTAGGGGGTGCTCGTTTCTTGGTTCAAGGCTGGGGGGTCGTCGGGGGCTGGCAGCACCTCGGCGTCGGACTCTCCGAGGTCGAGCTCGTGGATCCTGGTTCCCCTGCTCTGGACCTTGCCTGCCGAGATCTCGATCTGATCGATGTCGCGGTGAGCCTGGTCGAAGTGTCGGCGCAGATTGTCGACCCGTTCCGAGAGTCGCCCGACGTCCGTCAGCATGGTGCCGACCTCCGTCTGGATCACGCCGGCCTGCTTCCGCATCTCGACGTCGCGCAGAACCGCTCGCACCGTCGTGAGTGTCGCCATCATCGTCGTCGGAGAGACGATGTAGACGCGGGCCTTGTAGCTCGCCTCGATGATCGCCGGGTGATTGGCATGCAGTTCGGCGTAGACGGCTTCTGAGGGCAGGAACATCAATGCAGAGTCCGCAGTCTCACCCGGGACGATGTAGCGCTCCGAGATGTCACGGACGTGCTTCTTCACGTCTTCCCCGAGTTGCTTGGCAAAAGCCGTCCGACCTTCGTCGTCCTCGGCGTTCAACATGTTCCGATATGCCGTGAGAGGGAACTTCGCGTCGACGACCACGGACCCCGGAGGGTTCGGGAGCTTGATCAGGCAGTCGGCTCGCTTCCCGTTCGTCAACACGCTCTGGAACTCATAGGCCGTCTTCGGGAGCGCGTCTTCGACGATGGCCTCGAGTTGGACCTCTCCGAAGGCTCCACGGGCCTGCTTGTCGTCGAGGATGTGTTGGAGGCCGACGACCTCCGTAGAGAGTTTCGTGATGTTCTGCTGCGCCTGGTCGATCACGGTGAGCCGCTCGGTCAGCTTCGTGACCGATTCGGCCGTCTCCTTCGAGGACTTCTGCAGGCTCTCCCCCATGCGGTCCTGTACTTTCTCGAGCCGCTCGTTCATGGACCTCGTGAGTCGCTCCGACGACTCCTGAACGGCCTTCGCGGTCGCGGCCGTGGAGGCAGCCTGCTGGTCGGTAAGCGATGTCAACTGTCCGGTCAATGCCTGCTGGGACGCAACGAGCTGCTCGATGCGTCGATCGGACTCCTCATTGCCCTCTTCACCGCCGCGCAACACCGCCCAGGCGACGATCGCCGCCCCGACGAGGATGGCTACGGCCAGAACGATCAATGCAACTTCCACTGCGTGTGCCTCTCTCTTCCCTGCTTCGAAACTGCTCCTCAGCGTAGAGACGCCCTGTGACACATTCCGGCTCTTCTTCGCATCGGGAGCCAGAAGCGGGCCCCTCAGTACCAGATGACCTCGCCGAAGCCGGGGAGCGGCATCTCGTCGGGAACAGTCCGGGCCTCGCCGGCGGCGTAGCGAGCCGCCGTCCACGCGCCGGCCGCGGCATCGAGGATGTCGTTGGCCGGAACCACACCGACGGCGTCGGGGAGACGATCCGGGAGCGACAGGCCGGCACCCGAAAGCAGGCGCCGACGTTCGCTGTGCCCGTTCCAGGTCCGTTTCGAGAATCCGAGCGGACGCCCGGCAATCGCCCGGAACGTGACCTCGGGGTGGATCTCGATCACGCGTGCATCCGACCGGGCGACGGCATCGGTCTCGAGGATGCGGTCACGGAGCGCGTAGCTCTGCGCCGTCAATCCGACGCCGTAGCGCTTGCGGGAGAACCGGAGCGCTTCCTTGTAGGTCCCGAACTCGAGCACGTCACGCGGCGGCGTCGGAAACACGCTCGACGAACGGGCTCCGATGAAGCGCCTTGCAGCGGCATCCGCGGCTCGCGGTGGTGCGACGGGGAGACCGATCGGGATGTCGACGGCGATGACCTCAGCGTCGGCCTCGGCCGCTGCGAGATCGGCCACCGTGTCGTAGGCATCGATCGTAGCGATCCAGCCGTCAACAGTGACGACGGCGATCCACCCCTTCTTCCACACGTCGGCTCCGACGACTCGAGCCATCACGTCCTCCAGACCGGAGCGTACATCCTGGTTGACACCCGACGCCAGACGGAACCGGAAGACACGAGACGGACTACGGACTACGAACTACGAACTAGACAAGGCGGATCATCAGGATCACGGACAACAGGAGGACACCAACGACGATGCCCGCGTTGATGAGTCCCTCGTGCTCTCGCTTGAAGAGTCCGGTTCGGGCGAAGTAGGCGAGGTCGAGGACTCCCAGGAACACCAACATCCCGGCCGCGATCAGACCGAGCGATTCCCCGACCGGCCTCGTCCTCGACACCAGCATCTCGATCTCCCCGGGTGGCGCCTCGATGACCTGCAGCACAGCGGCCGTCACCAGAACGACGACCAGAATCGCGTCGGCGTAGACGAACGGAGCCTCGTGGTCGACGTAGCCGTCGGGGAGCCACGGTTCGTCGGTCACTTCGTCTCAACCGACTTGCCGATGAGCCGCTCGGGGATGACGTCTCTTCCGTACACGTCACCGATCGTCTCGGCGCGCTTGATCAACTCGGCCTGATGGCCGTGAACCAGGACCGAGGCAGGCCGCGGCAGGGAGTTGAAGTTCGACGCCGAACTCTCCTGATAGGCACCGGTCTCGAGCAGAGCA
>JAUVNV010000162.1 GCA_030599515.1 Acidimicrobiia bacterium | reverse complement strand
TGGAGCGATGATGGGTGGGCCAACGAACCTCACCGGGGCGGCGGAGACGCGGTTCGCGGTGAGCTACGTGGCATCCTCGCCCGATCACTCGAGGGACATCGCCCAACTCGGGACGAGGTCCAGCGCCTGTTCGAGGCGCGAGGAGCCGAAGTCGACGCGATCGCGTCCGTCGCCGACATCCTCCGCCAGCACGCCAACGCCGAAACGGTGTCCTTCGTAGTGAACCGGAACATCAACTACACGAACCAGTGCACCTACAAGTGCGGGTTCTGTGCCTTCTCGAAAGGGCCTCGGTCACTGAACCTGCGTGAAGACCCCTACCTACTGACCGTCCCCCACGTCGTTGAACGCGCCGTCGAGGCGTGGAATCGCGGTGCAACCGAGGTCTGTCTCCAGGGGGGCATTCACCCCGACTTCACAGGGGATTTCTACGTCACCGTTCTTGAAGCGATCAAAGAGGCCGTCCCCGGAATCCACGTGCACGGATTTACGCCCCTCGAGGTGTGGCAAGGTGCGGAGACGCTGGGGATTCCGGTTCGGGAATTCCTCACCATGTTGCGCAACGCAGGACTCGGAACGCTGCCGGGCACGGCCGCCGAAATCCTCGACGACCGCATCCGGGAGCATCTCTGTCCCGACAAGATCCGCACCGCCCAGTGGGCCGAGGTGATGCTGACCGCTCACGATCTCGGGCTCAGATCAACGGCGACGATGATGTTCGGGCACATCGATGATCCGGCCTCGTGGGCCGACCACATCGAGACGCTCCGCGTCATCCAGCGACGCACCGGCGGATTCACCGAATTCGTACCGCTGCCGTTCGTCCACATGGGAGCGCCGATCTACCTTCGCGGTGCGGCGCGTCCGGGTCCGACCTGGGATGAAGTAGTCCTCGTCCACGCGGTTGCGCGGATAGCGTTCGACGGCCTCATCAACAACATCCAGGCCTCATGGGTGAAACTGGGGCTCGAGGCGGGTTTGACGCTTCTCACGGCCGGAGCGAACGACCTCGGAGGCACGCTGATGGACGAGTACATCTCGGCGGCGGCCGGGGCATCCCACGGATCGATGATGGGTGCCGAAGACTTCACCGCAGCGATCGAGTCGATCGGACGAGTGCCGCAACGGCGCACGACGCTGTACCGTCCGGCGCCGACGATCCGAGTCGTTGGAGGAACCCCATGAAGCGCGCGGCCGACGATACGAGAGATCAGCTGTTCGAGGCCGCCACCCAGCTGTTCCGGGAACTCGGATACGAGGCCACCTCCCACGCCGACATCTCCGCTGAAGCGGACATCGGACGCACGACGTTCTACGAGCACTTCGCATCGAAGGAAGATCTGCTGGTGCAACTCGTGCAGCGGGACCTACCGGTACTCATCGACGAGCTGCTCTCGGAGGTCGATCCGGAGATCTCGCCCGATCTGCGGCTGCGCGAACTGACCGTCCGCTTCGTGGAATTCGTCGGCATCGACCATCTGGGGTTGATTCTCCACACCGACGTTCCCCGGCTGTCCATCGATGCGCAACTTGCGATTGCGGATTCCCATCGGGCGTTGTCGAACGAGGTGATGGACATCTACCGCTCCGGCGTGGCAGAGGGAGTGTTCGCCGAGCTTCCCAGGCAACTCGTCGGGCACCTCATCCAGGACGCGATGATGGCAGGCGGCCGTGTCGTCATGGGCCTTCCGGAGCCCAAACAGCACGTTCACGAGATCGCCGAGTCGACCGCAGCGTTTCTGGTGAACGGTCTCCGCAGGTAGCGTCATCCCCATGCGGATCAACGTCATCACGATCTTCCCCGAGTTCTTCACTTCGCCCCTCAACGCGAGCCTGGTCGGCAGAGCCCGGGAGGATGGAGCGCTCGACGTTGTGCTCCACGACTTGCGCGAGTACGGCAAAGGGGTTCACCGGCAGATCGACGATGCTCCCTTCGGTGGTGGTGCCGGGATGGTGATGATGGTCGAACCGCTCGCTGCGGCTCTCGAGCCGCTGGCGCACACACAGCGGATCTTGTTCACCCCCGGGGGCAAACCGTTGGATCAGGCGACTCTGGATCGTTGGGCCGCGCTCGACGAGATCACGGTCGTGTGTGGGCGGTATGAAGGCGTCGACGAACGCGTTGCGGAGCACTTCATCGATGAGGAGATCTCCATCGGGGACTACGTGCTGCTTGGCGGTGAGATCGCCGCTCTCGTCGTCATCGAGGGCGTGACACGCTTGCTGGACGGTGTTGTCGGGAACCCCACGTCGATCGAAACGGAGAGTTTCCGCGACGGTCTTCTCGAAGAACCGCAATACACCCGACCCGCCGAGTACCGCGGATGGGCCGTCCCCGACGTCCTCCGCTCCGGCGACCACGCGAGGATCGAGCAATGGCGACAGGACCAGCGTGTGCTGCGAACGCAGCAGCGGCGACCGGACCTGATCGAATGAGCCTCCAGTTCCCAGTCTCCAGTCCCCGGCCGGGCTCCGGTGCCTGGTATCTCGTTTAGCCCTTCCCCTTGCTAATATCCGTGGCCCTTCCCCCCTTTTCTCTGGAGGACTCCGTGAATACGCTCGATCAGATCGAGAGCGCCCAGCTGCGCGATGACATCCCGGACTTCGGTCCCGGGGACACCGTGCGCGTGGACGTGCGCGTCATCGAGGGTGGACGGGAACGCACCCAGGCGTTCGAAGGCATTGTCATCGCCCGCAAGGGTGGAGGTATCCGTGAGACGTTCACCGTTCGGAAGATCAGCTTCGGTGTAGGCGTCGAGCGCATCTTCCCGGTCCACGCCCCGATCATCCAGAAGATCGAAGTCCTCCGTCGCGGCGACGTGCGTAGGGCCAAGCTCTACTACCTCCGTGACCGGGTCGGCAAGGCGGCCCGGATCAAGGAGAAGCGCGACTGACCGGTCTCGACCGGGACGTCACGATCGATCACGCCCCGTCCAACCGGCGCGTCGTTGTCGCACCGCTCGACGATGCGATGCTGTCAGCCGGTGTGACGACGCTGGCTGAGATGGATCCGGTTCTGGCGGTACTCGCCGAACGCAACGGAGTTCCACCGCTGTGGCCGCGCGAGCCCGGATTCCCCACGATGGTTCGACTCATCCTGGAGCAGCAAGTCTCCCTCGCCTCCGCGAACTCCGCCTACGGAAAGCTCGAACGAGCGATCGATCGCGTCGAACCCGAGGCCTTCGTCGGCCTGGGCGACTCGGAGCTTCGGACCATCGGGTTCTCCCGGCAGAAGGCCGACTACACGAGGGGTCTTGCCGCCGGGGTGATGGACGGCTCGGTCGATCTGAACGCGGTCGACGGGTTGGCAGATGAGGATGCGACGGACCGACTCCTCGACATCCGGGGCATCGGTCCATGGACGGCTGCCTGCTACCTGCTGTTCGCCCTCCGTCGACCCGACGTTTGGCCGTCGGGCGATCGTGCGCTCCAAGTTTCGATGGGGCGGGTCTACGACCTTCCCGATGTTCCGGACGTCGAGACGTCGAACGAGCGGGCAGGCGCGTGGCGACCACTCCGATCGATAGCCGCCAGGATGCTCTGGCACGAGTACTTGGGGGCACCGGAGTGAGTGACTCTTTGGCCGACTCAACCGGTAGGGTGCCGCTCGTGACTTCCCCCGACTTTGAACCCGCTGCGCCCGAACCCGCAGGAGTGGAGGATGCCGGCAAGGAGAAGAAAAAGCCCGCGCTTCCCTTCTGGCTCGAACTGCCGCTCCTCATCCTCGCAGCGCTTGTCATCGCCGTCGTCATCAAGACGTTCTTCTTTCAGGCGTTCTGGATTCCGTCGTCATCCATGGAGGACACCCTCCAGATCAATGATCGTGTGATGGTGAACAAACTCGCCTACCGGCTGGGAGACCTGCAGCGCGGACACATCGTCGTGTTCGACGATCCCCGTGGAGAGGAAGCACCTCAAGAGACAATGATCGAAGCTGCACGGCGCAACGTCATGGAGGCGATCGGCCTCTCCGTCCCTCGATCCGAGTTCATCAAACGGGTGATCGGACTCCCGGGTGAACGCGTCGAGATCGTCGACAACCAGGTGCTCATAGATGGATATCCGATCGACGAGCCATATCTCAGAGCCGGGTCGGTGATGCCGGACTTCGGCCCCATCATCGTGCCGCCCGGAGAGATGTTCGTGATGGGCGACAACCGGAACTCGAGTCAGGACAGCCGCTACTTCGGGTCGGTCCCGGCCGACACCATCGTCGGGCGAGCCTTCGTGATCATGTGGCCGGTGGCACACTGGACGATGCTGTGATCCCCGTCGGGTTACTCGCGTTCCCCCGGTAGCATCGCCGCACGGACCACGTACGGGAGAGGCACGAGTGGGCGACGAGGATCTCGAGCGATTCGAAACCGATATCGAGTTGCAGATCTACCGCGAGTACCGCGACGTACTCCCGATGTTTCGATACGTCGTCGAGACGGAGCGCCGCTTCTACCTCGCGAACAAGGTCGAGATGAACACCCGCTCTGCCGACGGTTCGATCTACTTCGAACTGGAACTCGAGGACGCCTGGGTGTGGGACATGTTCCGCCCCGCACGATTCGTGAAACGGGTGCGGGTCATGACCTTCCGGGATGTCAACATCGAAGAGACGGATATGCCGTCCGAGTTTCAGTAAAGAGTAGAAAGTAGAAAGAGGGCTCGAGGGCTCTCCGGCTGCTCTCAGTTCTCGTCACAAGCTTCTGAGACCATGGGCGGATGACGACGCGCCGAACAACCGTTGGATTCGCGGGGGAAGCGGTGGCTGCGCGGTTTCTTGAGCAGCGGGGGGTCGTTGTCATCGATCGGAACGTGCGTGTAGGTCGCGATGAGATCGATCTCGTCGCCCTGATCGATGGTCACACGGTTGCGGTCGAAGTCAAGACCGGCCTCGGACCGGGGACCCGGCCATGGGAGAACTTCGACGATGACAAGAACGCCCGGATTCGGCGCGCTGCACGGGCACTGTCGATCCGCCGAATCGATCTGATCGCCGTGGAACTCACCAACGACGGTGTGACCATCCGCTGGCTACCCGCGATCGGTTGATCCATGTCTGCGACGCTGCTCCTTGAACCAACATCCCCGATGCCAGTGGCGCCGGAGATCCGGGGCGCCGGCTGGAACGATCACGAGGTGGCCGACAGCGACCTCGATCCACGACTCACAGCCGGGGCACACATAGGCCTTGCGTGCCTGATAAGGCTGGACCGTGTGAACGAGGACGTCTCGGAGTGGATCGGTGGACATGAAACAGAGCGTATCCCGTAGTCCGTATTCCGTAGTCCGTATTCGGTGCCCGGTCTCAAGTCTCATGTCTTGCTACTTGCTACTTGCTACTTGCTACTTGTGTCTTGCTACTTGCTACTTTGTCCCTATGAGCTTCGTATCTGTCGATGACCGGGGAGTGGTTCGGTGGGTGACCATGTCGTCACCCGGAGCGAAGAACGCGATCCCGAAGGTCGGATGGAGTGAACTGGCGGAAGCGTTCGAAGGGTTCGAAGCCTCGGATCAGCGTGCAATGGTGGTGATCGGCGCCGACGGGGACTTCTCGGCCGGGGCCGATCTCAGCGCCGACTTCTCAGGATTCGGCACGGCGGCGGCGAACGCCGAGTACATGAAGCTACCCAATCGGGCGGCGCTCGCGCTGCATAGGATCTCGAAGCCGACGGTCGCCGCCGTCGACGGCGTGGCGGTCGGAGCGGGGATGAACCTCGCACTCGGTTGTGACGTGGTCGTCGCCACGGATCGGGTTCGGTTCTCCGAGATCTTCGTGAAACGGGGCCTGACACTGGATGTCGGTGGGACCTGGCTTCTGCCCCGGCTCGTCGGGCTTGCTCGTGCCCGCGACATCGCTCTGACGGGTCGGATCATCGATGCCGATGAGGCGCTGTCGATCGGTCTCGTGACCCGCGTCGTCGATGCTGCGGTGCTTGAAGACACCGTCTCCGAGGTCGCCGGAGCGCTGGCCGAAGGTGCTCCGCTCGCACAGCGATTCATCAAGGTCGCCCTCGACCGGTCGTCGACGATGACGTTCGAAC
>JAUVNV010000217.1 GCA_030599515.1 Acidimicrobiia bacterium | reverse complement strand
TGACAGCATCCTGGCCGCAGCGATTGCGACGGCCCGCTCATCATCGCCGACAGCGACCACCACCAGCATGTCGGAGCGGGCCAACCATCCGTCGAATTCGTCGGCGATGTAGTCGCCCCATTCGAAGGTGTCCCGGGTGAACTCAACGATCGCCTCCCGGTCGGATGGGAGCGCGGGTCGAACGAAGACTGCTGACGTCATCGAGTCACTCTACGGCGCAGGACACCGCCCGGACCAACCCGAGTAGGCATGCCCGGCGCTGATAGGGTCAGAAGGGAGAGGAGATGCCGATGGAGATCGTCGATCTCACAGCCGAGCACGAGAACTCCTACTTCCGCTGTCTCGAGGACTGGTCCGGTGAGATGGTCGAGGCGGGTGATCACAAAGCCCGCTGGTATCACACGATGTGCGATCGTGGACTCCGCGTCAAGTTGGCGTTGGACGACCAGGGTGCGCCGATCGGGATGATCCAGTACCTACCGATCGAGCACTCGATGGCTCTCGGATCCGACCTCTACATGATCATGTGCATCTGGGTTCACGGCCATAAGAAGGGGGTCGGCAACCGACAGGGCCATGGAACCGGCAAGGCGTTGCTCGCCGCCGCCGAACGCGACACCATGGAACTCGGCGCCAAAGGGCTTGCGGCGTGGGGGTTGGTGTTCCCGGTCTGGATGAAGGCCCGTTGGTTCAAGAGACACGGCTACCTCACAGTGGACCGCCAGGGAATGAGATCCCTGGTGTGGAAGCCGTTCACCGAGGACGCGGTACCCCCTCGCTGGATCGAGCGAGGCCCGACACCGCCACGGGTGGAAGGGAAGGTCACGGTGACCGCCTTCGTCAACGGTTGGTGCCCGGCGCAGAACCTGGTCTACGAGCGAGCAAAGAAGGCCGCAGCTGAATTTGGAAATGACGTGGTGTTCGAGATCCACGACACAACCGAGCAGGCGGCGATGATCAAGTGTGGGGAGGTTGACTGCGTCTACCTCGACGGCAAGCCGCTGCAGAAGGGTCCGCCCCCGTCATACGAGGCCATCCACAAGAAGATGGCCAAACGAGTGGCCCGTCTCCACCGCTGACGAACCCTCGGACGGTGTCCCGAACCCAGATTGCGGACGACGGAGCACTCTCGCCTCAGTATGCAGCGAGCGCCCTCGCCCGCTCGACGATGCCGTCAACATTGGGGATAATCTGCTCCTCGAGCGAGGCGGCGTACGGGAACGTGGGGACTTCCGGTGACGCGTAGCGACGGACCGGAGCATCGAGCCAATCGAAGGCACGCTCCGAAATCTGCGCCGACACCTCCGCCCCGTAGCCGAGGAACTCATTGTCTTCGTAAACGATCAGCACCTTGCTCGTGCGTTTCACCGCGGTTTCGATCGTCGGCCAGTCGAGTGGCTTCAGCGATCGGAGATCGACGACGGTCGCGTCGATTCCCTCCGCCGCGAGCCGGTCGGCGGCCTCAACCGAGAAGTGGGCCATCGTCCCGTAGGCGATGATCGTCAGGTCGTCGCCCGTCCGCCGCAGCGCCGCCTGCCCGATCGGGATCCTGTGGTCGCCTTCCGGCACGGGACCGACGGCGAGGCGGTAGAGCTTTTTCGGCTCGAGGAACATCACCGGATCGGGGTCGTCGATTGCCGACAGGAGCAGCCCTTTGGCATCGGCCGGGGTCGAAGGTGTCACGATCTTGAGGCCCGGTACGTGGGCGTAGAACGCCTCGATCGACTGTGAGTGGTAGAGCGCACCGTGGATCCCTCCCCCGTACGGCGTGCGGATCACCATCGGGCAACTCCATCGACCGTTCGTCCGGTAGCGGATCCTGGCTACCTCGGAGAGGATCTGATCGAACGCAGGGTGGATGAAATCGGCGAACTGGATTTCCGCGATCGTCTTCGTTCCTGTGGCCGCGATCCCCACACCGAGGCCGATGATCACTGACTCCGCCAGGGGAGTGTTGAACGAACGACCAGACCCGTAGGCATCGGTGAGTCCAGCCGTTGCCTTGAAGACGCCGCCTTTCGGATCGGCCACGTCCTCGCCGAAGATGACGGTTTGCAGGTCGCGCCCCATCGCGTAGTGGAGCGTCCGATTGACGGCGGTGATGAGGTTGATCTCCTCGCCGACGGGTTCAGGTTCCGTCGTCTCGACGGCGATCGAGGGAACGATCGGATTCGCGTACACATTGCTCGTGGCATCCGTCGGATCGGGGGCACTCTCTGCAGTTGTTGCCGCACGGCTGATGAGGTCCGTGACCTCAGCCTCGAGCCGCTCTTCGGCGGCGGCGTCGAGGGCGCGCTGTTCGACGAGGTACTGACGGAACTGGGGAATGGGGTCCTTCCTCCTCCACAGTTCGACCTCTTCTCTCGTCCGGTACAGCTTGTCGTCATCATCGGACGTGTGGGCGAAGTAGCGGTAGGTCTTCGCCTCGATAAGTGTCGGACCCTCTCCCGCTCGGGCCCGGGCCACGGCTTCGGTCGACGCGGCGTACATGGCGAGGACACTGTTGCCGTCGACGACGACCCCCTTCATCCCGTATCCCTCGGCGCGATCTGCGACCTGGCCGGCAACCTCTTCCGCAGCCGGTACGGAGATCGCGTAGAGGTTGTTCTGGATGACGAAGATCACGGGGAGCCTGTGAATCCCGGCGAAGTTCATGGCCTCGTGCCAATCGCCCTCAGAGGTCGATCCTTCTCCACCGGAAACGTAGACGACACCATCGGAACCGCGCCGCTTGAGTTCGTACGCGACACCAACTGCGTGGGGATACTGCGTGGCGATCACCGACGAATGAGTGAAGAGATTCAGATCGGGTTCGGACCAGTGGTTCGGCATCTGCCTTCCGCCCGATGAAGGGTCGGCCGCCTTCGCGAACTGGCCCATGAAGATGTCCTCGGCCGACACCCCCAGACCGATGTTGAAGGCGATATCGCGGTAGTACGGCAACGACCAGTCTCTTGAGGGATCGAGAGCTGCGGCGATACCGATCTGCGTGGCTTCGTGACCGGATACGGAGACGACGAAGGGAATCCGGCCTTGTCGATTCAGGGCCCAGATCTTCTCGTCGAGTCGCCGCGAGATGAGCATCTTGCGGTAGAGGTCGACGAGATCCTCTTTCGTCAGTCCGAGACCGAAGTGGTCGATGTGGCTCTCGAATCCGGTGGTCACGGCGTTCCCTTCAGTTATCGCTCGGCGGCCGCTTGAAACGGAAGCCTCCGGCCTGATCGATCCTCCGCTGTGCGAACCGCATGGCGGCGTCATGCGTGTTCACGCCGTCTCGATCAGCCGTCTCGAACACGACGACGAGATTGTCGTAGATGCGGTCGACCATCGCACCGGCCCTTTCGGTCGAGTAGCCATCGGTCTCGACCGCGATGTTGATGACACCGCCGGCGTTCACGACGAAATCCGGGGCGTAGAGGATGCCCCGATCGACGATCCGCTCGACGTCGGTCTCAACCGCAAGCTGATTGTTGGCGCAGCCGGCGATCGCCGCACAGCGCAGGCGCGGGATCGTCTCCTCGTTGAGTGTCGCGCCAAGGGCGCATGGAGAGAAGACATCGCAATCGACGTCGTAGATGTCGTCGAGTGAGACGGCCTTCGACCCGTAGGTTTCAACGGCATGGGCCATCGAATCGGTGTTGACATCGGTAACGACGGTCTCTGCGCCGACCTCGGTGAGGCGTCGCACGAGATCCATCCCGACCTTCCCGACGCCTTGAACGGCGATACGACGACCGGCCAGTTCGGCCGACCCCCACAGACGCTCACCGATGGCGCGGAGCGATGCTATGACACCGCGTGCAGTGGCGGGGGATGGGTCACCCGATCCGCCGTCGGCGAACGGCAGTCCGGAGACCCAGCGGGTCTCCTTCGCGATCAGCACCATGTCGTCGACTGTGGTGCCGACGTCCTCAGCAGTGATGTAGCGGCCGCCGAGGGAGTCGATGACTCGTCCGTAAGTCCGGATCAGACGCTCACTCCGGAGCGTGGCCGGATCGCCGATGATCACGGCCTTGCCACCACCGAGGTCAAGGCCGGCGGCAGCGGACTTCAGGGTCATTCCTTTGGAGAGGCGCAGGACGTCCCGCAGTGCCGCCTCTTCGTCGGCATACGGATAGAAGCGGGTCCCGCCGAGGGCGGGACCGAGGGATGTGCTGTGAATCGCGATGATCGTCCGAAGACCACTCTCGTGGTCTACGCCGAACAGTACCTCTTCATGCGATTCGGTACCGATCGTTTCGAATACTCCCAACGCGGCTCCTTCCGACGTACCACTTAGGACACGGTTCGAGATGCAGGCCGATTCTAGTTCAGAGGTTCCCCGTCAGTTCCGGTATCCCGGCCGGTACCATCCCTGGATGATCAGCACGGCCTATCTCAGGGTTTTCGTCACCGGTGACGCCGCCGACACCGAGCCG
>JAUVNV010000114.1 GCA_030599515.1 Acidimicrobiia bacterium | reverse complement strand
TGTCCTCGGTGGGGTGATGCTCGCCTACGGCATCCAGCATCACACCGATGATGCCCTGGTCGACGTGGATGCCGGGTCGGTGTCTCAGATCGTCCGGGATTGGATGATGCTCCAGGACGTCGGCGACGACCGCAGGGACGAGATCGACGACGGCCTCTACTTCGAACAACCCGACCGGACGAACAAGCTCGTTGCGTGGTGGGTCATGCTGCTGCTCTCGGTGGCGATCGCAACGTTCGGAATCCTCCAGGATTCAACCGCCGGGGTGATCGGCGCCATGTTGTTCGCGCCGTTGATGACTCCGATCATCGGCACGGCTGCTGGTGCGGTCAACGGATGGCCGAAGCGGGTCACGACGTCGCTGGGGATGATCGCCGCCGGTGTCGGCGCGTCGATCGGCCTCGCGTTCGTCATCGGCGCCTGGGCGCCACAGCTCATCCCGCTCGCGAGCAACTCTCAGGTCACGTCCCGGGTGAGTCCGAACATCATCGACATGGGTATCGCCCTCGCAGCCGGTGCGGCGGGTGCGTTTGCGAACGTGAACAAGCGGGTCTCCGCGTCGATCGCCGGTGTCGCGATCGCTGTCGCCCTCGTGCCGCCGCTCGGTGTTGTTGGGTTGACGCTCCATGCCGGCATGTTCGGAGACGCCCTCGGAGCGTTCACGCTGTTCTTGACGAACCTGGTGTCGATCATCCTCGCCGCGATGATCGTGTTCGCCCTTACCGGGTTCGCTCCCGTCTCCAAGATGAAGGAGAACGCCATCGAGATCAAACGGGTCGCGATCACGGTCAGCATCGCCGCGATCCTCATCGCCATCCCACTCGCCATCACAGTGTCGAGCGTCCTCACGACAGCCGCCCACCAGGCCAACGCGCAGAAGGCGGTCGAGACTTGGCTCGAGGACTCACCGGACCTCGAACTCCGCCTCATCGAAGTGAAGGGTTCGGACGTGTCGATCGTCGTCACCGGCCCCGAGCAGATCCCGCTGGTCCAGGATCTGGAGGATGCTCTCTCCGAGTCATTCGGCAAGCCGGTCACCGTCGAAGTGGAGCACATCCCCGCCATCGTCGTCATCTACTCCGACGCCGACGGCGAGACCCGAACCGAAGTCGGTGACGACAGGTAGGCCAGCTCAGGCCGCCTTGCTCTGCTTCCTGCGCCAGAAGAGGAAGGTTCCTATGCCGATGAAGACCTGCGGGAAATAGGTCAGGGCTCGCCACACCCTCACCGCGGCCAGCGCGTCGATGTTCGCTGCGCCCAATGCCACGAGAATCGCTGTGATCGCAGCATCGACCGTGCCGAGACCGCCGGGCGTGACCGGGATGAACGAGGCGAGGCGTCCGAAGGCGTAGGCGACAAGCGCTTCGACGAACGTGACCAGATCGCTGGCGCCACCCTGGATCGCGAACACCGCCACCCAGAGGATGAGGAACTGCATGAACCGCCGAAGGCAGGACCTGGCCGGAGTACGCGGCGCCGGGGTGCGCTTGCTCCCCGACTAATCGTCGAGAGCCGAGAGACGCTGGAACGACCGCCGAAGATCGGGATACAGGTCGCGGTACACGCCGTATGCCTCCTGATAGACCTCGGCGTGTCCGCTCGGTTCGATGACTTCGCCGATCTCGACCGAGGACTCGCAAGCCTCACGCACCGAACTGAAAGCGCCTACGCCGGTAGCGGCGAGAATGGCGGCACCGTGGGCGGCCGACTCCGCGGTGCCCACGACGCGAACCGGGCGGTCCAGAACGTCTGAGATGATCCGCAGCCAGAGTTCGCTGGCGGCACCGCCGCCGGATACTCGCACTTCACCGAGATCGATGTCGTTCGCCATCAGTTCGACGGAGTCCCGCAACCCGAACGCGACACCCTCCATGACGGCTCTGGCGAGATGACCGAGATCGTGGCGCACCGTGAGGCCGACGAACGCTCCACGCGCCGTGGGATCAGGATGAGGCGTGCGTTCTCCGGAGAGATACGGAAGGAACACGAGGCCATTCGACGTGGGATCCACGACCGACGCCGCCGCTTCGAGTGCCGAGAAGTCACGATCCGGCGCAAGAGCGTCTTTGAACCAGCGAAAACTGCCGGCAGCAGACAACATCACTCCCATCAGGTGCCACGTGTCGGGGATCGCGTGGCAGAAGGCGTGCAGCCGGCCTTCGGGTTCGATCACCGGCCGATCGGTCGCGGTGAAGACGACCCCACTGGTACCGAGGCTCATCGCAACGACCCCGGGGGTGATGGCCCCAACGCCGACGCCGTTCGCGGCCTGGTCCCCGCCTCCTGCGACCACCGGCGTGCCGCGGCGGAGACCGGTTGCCGAAGCGGCCTTGCCGGTGACTACACCCGTCACTTCCGGGCCTTCGTGCGTAGGAGGAAGCACCGAGGCCGGAATATCGAGAGCCTCGATCACTTCGGGCGACCAGTTGCGCTTGGCGAGATCAAAGAGCAGGGTGCCCGACGCGCCGGCTCGATCCACGGCGATTCCCCCGGTCAGCCGGTACCGCACATAATCCTTGGGGAGGAGTATGTGCGCCACCCTGTCGAACACATCCGGCTCGTTGTTTCGCACCCAGAGGATCTTGGGAGCAGTGAAACCGGTCAACGCATCGTTGCCGGTGGTGTTGATCAGTCGACGCCGACCGATCCGGTCCCGGATTTCATCGCATTCGGCCTGAGTCCGCTGGTCGTTCCATAGGATGGACGGCCGCAGCACCTCTCCTGCTTCATCAAGGAGAACGAGGCCGTGCATCTGCCCCGTCAACCCCACGGCGCCCACCGCTCCACCATCGATGCCGGCCGTACGCAGCGCGGAGCTGATGGCATCGACCGTCGCCTCCCACCACAGATGCGGAGCTTGCTCAGACCACAGCGGGCGCGGCGTCTCGAAGCCGTAGTCGGAGCGCCCAACGGCAACAACGGAGCCGCCGCCATCCATCAGCAGTGCCTTCGTCGCCGTCGTCGAGGCGTCCACACCGAGGTAATACGTCATGCGACCGTTACCAGGGGATCCAAAGGCAACGAGTCCAGCACGTCATCGAGAGGTGCGCTGTCGAGTCGGGTCAACATCCACACCTCCCGGTGGCGAATTTCCTGTTCTGGAAGGAGATCGGTGAGCGGGCCAAGCGACTCGAGTTCGAGGAATCGGTGATCGCGGTAGCACTCCACGGACGATCCGAGATCGGCGTAGTCGAGATCGTCGCGATGCAGAGGGGCCCACTTCACGAAGAGTTCATCGCCGAGCAGGTAGGCGATCCAGCCGCATCGGTTCTCCTGCCCGAACTTGAGCTTCGTCGTCCTCCGCGAAGCGGCAACTCGGATCGAGTCAGATCGAAACTCGATCTCTGGTGCGGAGAGGTCCGTATACGGCCACACGGCAATCGACCGATTCGGGAGCACCCCATCAACGTCGACCGGTGATAGCGACTGCGGGAGCACCGCAGTACCGCCGGGCGCGAGTTGCGTGATGGCCCAGGCAGCACACCGAATCGGTCGCGACCCTTCATGGCGCAGCGCGTGATCCACGACCGTCAGCCGACCGCGTTGGTGCAGCGAGATCACCTTCACGATGCCATCCGTATCACCGCTCCCGAAAATCCGGATTCCGTCGTCATGGGGTTCGATGGCCACATTCCCCGCATCCGACTGGTACGTCACTTCCGGTACTTCCGGCGCCCTCCACAGGCGATGCCCCCCGAGAAAGGAGAAGATGCCGATCGCGGGATGTGCGATGACTTCATCCGGCAGCTGTGCGAACAGTTGCGGTCCATCCGTGCGGGCATAGCCGACGATTCGCGGACCCGCAGCCAGCGACACGGAAGCTCGCACGGATCCGAGATCGAAGGTCGCCGTTTCCTCTCCCGGTCTTGCCGCTACCGCCATCGCTGTCCCAACCACTGGATTCGACCGGCTCCGATACCGGCACCGGCTTCCGCCGTCCGGACAGAGTACCGCAGCGCGTGGCCTCGATGCCAGCGACACGCCGACCCGTGCCACTGCCCGGCTCCCGACCGGCGGGTCCGCGTCTCGTAGGCGTCAGAAGTACCGTCGAATCGATCGGAGTAGTCTGTCGCGAGGGCGGCGATGGCAGATCCAAGGAGGGCAGCGTGACGAAGGTCCGATGGGGCATTCTGAGCACGGCAGACATCGGCATGACGAAGGTGACTCCCGCCATTCAGCGCGCAGAAAACTGTGAGGTCGTTGCCATTGCGTCGCGTGACCGGGAACAGGCTGGCGCCGCAGCCGCGGAGTTGGAAATACCGACTTCGTACGCCGGGTACGAGGAGCTTCTGGCGGATGACGACGTCGACGCCATCTACGTCCCGCTCCCAAACAACCTCCACGCCGAATGGACCATCAAGGCCGCCGCTGCGGGCAAGCACGTGCTCTGCGAGAAGCCACTTGCGCTCACCGCACCGGAGGCTGTGGAGATGGCTCGCGCATGCGAAGACGCCGGCGTGAAACTCAGCGAGGCGTTCATGTACCGGCACCACCCAACGTGGGTGGAAGCGGTTCGTCTCGTGCGAGACGGTGCGATCGGCGATCTGCAGGCCGTGCAGAGTTGGTTCAGCTACTACAACGACGATCCCCACAACATCCGCAACCGTCCGGAGAACGGTGGCGGAGCGATCATGGACATCGGCTGCTACAACATCAACCTCTCCCGGATGCTGTTTGCCTGTGAACCGGTGCGAATCGAAGCCTCGGTCCGCCGTGACCCGACCATGGGGATCGACATCGTGAGCTCGGCGGTGCTCGAGTTCCCGGAAGGGGGCCAGGCGACGTTCACGTGCTCAATCCGAGCCGAGGAGTATCAACGGGTGCACATCGTCGGGAGTGCAGGTCGGATCGAGATCGAGATCCCGTTCAACATTCCCCCGGATCGCGAGACCAGGATTCTTCTGACGGCGGGAGGTGAGCCGCCGGTCGCCCCGGCCACTGAGACACTGATGTTCCCTGCTGAGGATCAGTACACCATCCAGGCCGAGTTGTTCGCCCGGGCGATTCTCGACAACACGCCGGTTCCCGTGCCGGTTTCGGACGCCATCGCCAACATGAGGGTGATCGACGCCATTCTTGCTACTCCTGAGGCTCCCCGGATCTGACCGACGTTCTGTGCCTGTAGTCTGGACGGAGCGGTCGACCGCCGTCAATACCCAGAGAGGGAGTCGGGCATGTCAGAGTTCTTCACCGATGTGAGTCCCATTCGATACGAGGGTCCCGACACCGAAACGGATCTGGCGTATCGGGTCTACGACCCCGATCGCATCGTGTTGGGCAAGCGGATGGAGGATCAGCTCCGGATCGCCGTTGCCTACTGGCACTCCTTCGCCTGGCCCGGAAGCGACGTGTTCGGCGCGGGGACGTTCGACCGACCGTGGTCGGATGCCGGTCGGGATCCCATGGAGGCGGCGAAACAAAAGGCAGACGTCGCTTTCGAGTTCTTCACCAAGCTCGGCACGCCGTTCTTCTGCTTCCACGATGCCGACCTCGCGCCCGCCGGGGAGACGTTCGCTGAAAGCAAACGCAACCTCGGGGAGATGGTCGACTACGCCGCCGGTCACATGGCTTCGACCGGCGTCAAGCTGCTGTGGGGGACGGCGAATCTCTTCAGTCATCCCCGCTACGCGGCGGGTGCTGCGACCAATCCGGATCCCGAGGTGTTCGCCTACGCGGCGGCGCAGGTCAAGAACGCCATCGACGCCACCCAACGTCTCAACGGGGAGAACTACGTCCTGTGGGGAGGCCGGGAGGGCTACGAAACGCTTCTCAACACGATGATGCGGCAGGAGTCTGAACAGCTCGCACGCTTCCTGCACATGGTCGTCGAGTACAAACACAGTATCGGTTTCAACGGCATGCTGATGATCGAACCCAAACCCCAGGAACCGACGAAGCACCAGTACGACTACGACGTCTCGACCGTGCACGGCTTCTTGGAGCGGTACGACCTACTGGGCGAAATATTCGTCAACATCGAGGGAAATCACGCAACACTGGCAGGACACAGCTTCCATCACGAGGTGGCATACGCCGTGGACAACGGCATCTTCGGAAGTATCGACGCCAACCGCGGCGATCCGCAGAACGGTTGGGACACCGACCAATTCCCCAACTCGGTCGAAGAGGTGAGTCTGGCGCTGTACGAGATCCTGCGCAGCGGCGGCCTGGGGAGCGGCGGCTTCAACTTCGACACCAAGCTACGGCGCCAGAGCATGAGTCGCGATGACCTCTTCCACGGACACGTGGGTGGGATCGACACCCTCGCCCGGTCACTGTTGGTCGCGGCTGAGATGATCGAAGACGGGGCGCTCGAAGCAGCCCGAAGGGCTCGCTACTCCGGTTGGTCGACCCGGATCGGGATCGAGATCATGGAAGGGAACGTCGATCTCACCGCTCTCGAAGAGAGAGTCGCCGCCGGCGAGATCGATCCGAGCCCGGTCTCCGGGCGTCAGGAGCAACTGGAGACCCTGATCAATCGAACGCTGCACCGCACTGTCTGAACCGGAAAAGGAAGAGGAGACCGTATCTATGAGAGACCTAACCGACATCACCGTCGCCATCACCGGAGCGAGCTCGGGAATCGGAGCCGCAACGGCGCGGGCCCTGGCCGCAGAGGGAGCATCACTCGTACTGGGAGCACGCCGGGTCGACCGCCTCGACGACCTCGCCGCCGAACTCGGAACGAAGATCGCAGTTGTCGAGATGGACGTTCGGGAACCGGCAGACTCATCGCGACTCGTGGCGCGGGCGTTCTCGAGCTTCGGTCGCCTCGACGCGCTCGTGGCCAACGCTGGTATCGGCGCCTACGGCGGAATCATGGACCTGAGCGACGAACAGCTCCGGGAGATGATGGACGTCAACGTTGCGGGAACCGTGTGGCCGATCCGAGCCGCTGTACCCGGATTCGTCGAGGCGGGCGGTGGTGACATCGTCATCGTGGCCTCGGTCGCCGGCCTGCGAGGGGCCGGAGACGAGGCCGTGTACGCCGCGACGAAGTTCGCCCAAGTGGGCCTTGCCGGCGGTCTCGACAGGGAGCTACGCGAGTTCGGCATCCGGGTGAGCACGATCGCTCCCGGAGGGACGGCCACCGAGTTCGCCATGGGGGCGGGCCGCACTCCGGACATGCCGGGACTCGCTGACATGATGAGAGCGGAAGATGTGGCCGCAGCCGTGGTCACGGTCCTCCGGCAGCCAACGTCGATGCGGACACTCATCTGGTCGATGCGCAGCATCAAAGAGGACGACTAGCGCTGCCACCGGCAATCCTTACGCTGTTCTGTCGACCGGAAACGGCGGATGGCCAGAACCGTCGGCTCAAGATCAAGCCGCCTTCGCCTGCTTCCCTCGGTAGTAGAGGAACGTCCCGATGCCGATGCCTACCTGCGGGAAGTAGGTGAGTGCGCGCCACACCATCACGGCGGCGAGCGCGTCGTTGTTGACGGCTCCGAACGCCACGAGGATGCCGGTGATGGCGGCATCGGTAGTGCCCAGCCCACCGGGGGGCAACGGGATGAAGGTCGCGAGCCTGCCGAATGCGAAGGCCACGAACGCCTCGATGAACGTAACCGGCGCATTCGAGGCACCCTGGATCGCGAAGACGGCAGCCCAGAGGATGAGGAACTGCATGAACTGTTGGAGGTAGCTCGTTGCCGTGATCTTCATCCAGCCATCGCTGACAACGCCGACCGTCGAATCGCGGAAATGGACGACCTCGTCGACGACGTTGAAGGTGGATTCCTTCTTGAACAGCCCGTACCCCCAGTCGACGATGCGCTCGCCGTACTGCCCGATCTTCCGCGCGCTGTCTGGGCTGCGGAGAATCGCCGCGAAGATCCAAAGCGCAGCCACGATCGCCACGAGCCCGATCGCGGCGACGCCGAAGGCGGCGCCCTGCGCCTGGCCGATCACGACCAGTCCGAGCGATCCGAAG
>JAUVNV010000101.1 GCA_030599515.1 Acidimicrobiia bacterium | reverse complement strand
GTCAGAGCGTCCTCGATCTCAGCACGATGTTCGTCTGCAGCTTCACGGCCGACCTCGGGATTCGCCCCCGCGCCCAGACCGCGAGTGGAGTCGCGGCCGATGTCGAGTTTGAGATCGGCGTCAGACATGATGAGCGCCTGGGCGTCCGTGTTGACTGCGATGAACTCAACGCCGCCGACTCCGGCCTCGATCATGCGGTTCACGGCATTGACGCCGCCGCCACCGACGCCGACCACTTTGATGACGGCCAGATAGGTGTGTGGTGAAAGTTTCGAGTCCGTCATGTGCTGGGCCTCCCGCGCAGGTGGAACAAGGTTAGTCCGAAGGTTGAGACTCTTCTAGCGTCCCTGTCTCACCTTCCAGCTGAGATTGAGGTGGAGCGACCGCAGGGCGTAGTGGAGCGGTCACGTCGATTCGGCTCCCCCTCTCGACTCCCATGGCGATCAGGGCCTCGACGGCCGCCGCTTTCGCCACCATGTCGGTGGGCCGTCCCAACACGATCGTGACTCCATCGAGCTCGGCACCGACCACGGTTCCGGTGACGGTAACCGTTGTGGATCGTCGCAACGCTGGTGGTAGAGCGGACAGGAATTCGATTCCGCCCAGCGTCGAACCGTCCGTTATCCGGTCGCCGACGTGCGCCACCGCCGAGCGGTCGGTTTCGATCAGAGGCGGAATCGCTCCGTCACTCGCACGCTCCACCAGGACTCCGTCCGCCGCCGCATGAAAAACGACACCATCGATGCTGATCGCAGCGAGCGGTTCCCGCTCTGCGATGTGAATCTCCATGCTGCCGGGCCACGTGACGATCACATCCGCTTCCGCGATCCAGGGGTTCTCGAGGAGCGCGGCCTCAACCGCCCCGGCGTTCACCGACATGGTCGGTGTCCCGGGTCCGACGGTGAGGTCGTTCGCGATCGCGACCGGATCGGTGCGCTGCGCTCCGGTGACCGTTACCGATCGGATCGAGAGCACCGGCGAATTGAGAAGCCATACCACCAACGCTATCGAACCCACGACCAGCACGACCCAGATCAGCCACCTGAGGCGCCCACGAGCTCGATCTTCCGTCACCTGCTGTCGCCGCTCGGCGATCCGGTGGTCCATCGTGTTCATCCGACCGTCTCCGATCCCATCAGTTCATCGCCGGTCCTGTCGAAAACGCCGGCGAACTGGATCTCGGGTTCGAGCCAAACTCCGGCGGCTTCGCCCACGCGTCGCCGCACGGCCCAAACGAGATCCCACACATCCTGCGCGGTGGCATCTTCGTCGGCCACGAAGAAGTTGCCGTGCATTTCCGACACCGCGACACCGCCGCACCGGTGCCCCTTGAGCCCCGCCTCGTCGATCAGGCGTCCCGCAGCATCACCGGGTGGATTCTTGAACACCGAGCCGGCATTGAAGGTCCCACCAGGCTGGTGCTCCTTCCTCCACCGCGTGATCCCCCTGATCCGTGCCTCCGCAGCGGCGCGCTCGCAATCCCGGGTTGAGAAACGTGCGGAGAGGACGATCTCGCTCGGTTCGATGTTCGAGTGCCGGTAGTCGAAACCCAGATCCGCCGCGGTTCGATCGTATCGACCACCGGTGAATCGATCGATGACCCGAGCGCTGATGAGGCAGGACGCTGTGTCGCTTCCGTGCCCGCCGGCGTTCATCTTCACGGCGCCTCCGACCGTGCCGGGAATCCCAGCGTAGAACTCGAGTCCGCAGCGACCGGCCTCTGCTCCCGCCCTCGCGACCCGTGGCAACGGGGCCGCTCCCCCGGCGCGGACCACGCCGTCCGGATCGACGACGATCTGCACGAACTCGCCGGAGAGCCGGATCACAAGGCCGCGATATCCGGCGTCGGCGACGAGAAGGTTGCTCCCACGGCCCAGCACCAGTACGTCCACGGCGCCGGTGGCGGCGAGAACGTCGATCAGATGCTGCTCGTCCTCGATCTCGGCGAACCAATCCGCCGGGCCACCGAGCTTGTAGGTGGTCATCGGTGCGAGGACCACACCGGCACGTACTCCACGCGTTGACCCGAGGCCGTCGGTCACGAACCCTCCCCGAGTCGGTCGGCGACCTGATCCCAGATCGTTGCAACGTCTCCCGCACCCATCAGAATCACCGTGTCGCCGGGCTCGAGATCCTCCGCGAGCCGGTCGGGCACGTCCGCGAGCCGCTCGACGTACGCGACGTCACCTCCGCTCGCCCGAACGGCCTCTGCGACCAGCCGGCCCGTGACACCGGGTTGCGGACGCTCACCTGCGCTGTACACGTCGGTGACGATGGCCCGATCTGCTTCGGCGAGGGGCACGCCGAACGCCGGGGCAAGAGCCGCGGTACGGGTGTAGCGATGCGGCTGGAAGACGATCCAGAGTCGGCCTGGAGTCATCGTGCGGGCGGCGGCGATCGTGGAGCCCACCTCGGTCGGGTGGTGCGCGTAGTCGTCGATGATCGTGACGTCACGGATCTTCGCCTTGACTTCGAACCTCCTGCGAACACCACCGAACGTCTCGAGTCCTTCGATCGCGCAATCGAGATCGAAACCGAGCTCACCGAAAAGGGCAAGAACTCCCGCGGCGTTCCTGATGACGTGCATGCCGGGCTGCCGAAGACGAACCCTCCGGGTGTCACCGAGCCCGCTGAGCGAGAACGACGGCGAGGAGCCGAGCGCCACATCTTCGATCCGCCATGCGGCATCGTCGCTCGTGCCGTAGCCGATCACGGTCGAACGCTCGGCTAGTCGCCGAACACCGGGATCGTCGATGCAACCGACCACCGGGCCGTCGGTCAGGCCTGCGACCTGAGCGAACGCCTCCTCGAGTGCGGTGACGGTTCGGTAGTAGTCGAGGTGGTCCGCCTCGACGTTCGTCACACCGAGACCGATGAGTTGTAGATGTCGGAACGTACCGAATGCCTCGTCGGCTTCGAGCAGCAGCAGATCCCGATCGCCCAGGTGGGCTCCGGTGTTCAGATCGGAGATCTCGCCACCCACGATGAAAGACGGATCCCGGTCGCACGCGCGCAAGCCGGCGACCGCCATCGCAGTGCTGGAGGTCTTGCCGTGCGTGCCCGAGAACCCGATGGTCGGAAACGCCGTCGTGATCCCACGAAGGAGCGCCGGCCTTCGGGCCGTCACAATCCCTGCTTGTCGGGCCGCCACGAGTTCCGGATCGTGGTCGGGAACCGCCGACGACGCAACCACGATGTCGGCGCCCTCGATCCAATCCGGCCGATGACCGATCCAGGTCTTGACTCCCACCCCAACGAGAGCATCGACTACATCAGACGGCTTGACGTCGGAGCCGGTGACACGGATGCCACGCTGCGCCAGCAGCTTGGCAAGCCCGGACATCCCGGCGCCGCCGACACCGATCATGTGGATGGACCCGATCTCGTCGAGTGCGACGGTCGGTGGTTCAAACACCGGAGACCTCCTTGAGGATGGCGACAACGCGGCGGGCCGCATCCGGTCTCGCAACCGAACGGGCTCCGCTTCGCATGGCATCGAGCCGATCGGCATCGCCGACGAGATTCGACAGCAGGCTGGGGACATCGGCGATCCGACCCTGATCGACGATCACCGCTCCGCCTGCGCGCTCGAGGTCTCGTGCGTTCATCGCCTGGTACCCCTTCCCGGCCGGGAGCGGTACGACCATCGAAGGGGTCGACGTGACCGCGAGTTCGCTCACCGTCATCGCCCCGGCTCTGGAGAGCACTACATCTGATGCTGCGAAGAAGAACTGCATGTCCGCTTCGAACGGGACGGTGACCCAGTTCGGAACACCACGCGCTTGCGCTGCGACGGAATCGTGATGATCGGACCCGGTGAGGTGCAGAACAGACACCATCTCACCGAAGACCTGGGCGAACCCGGCGGCCGCCTCGTTGAGAGCCTCTGCGCCCTGACTACCCCCGAAGACACCGACGACCGGAAGGTCCGGTGCGAGTCCGTAGCGCAGGAACGCCTCGGCCTTGAACTCCTCCCGCTCGTAGTGCTCGAAAACGCTGTTCAGCGGGTTCCCGACGATCTCGGCGTTCTTGAGCCGATCGAGCGCCGGAGCGAATGCAACGAGAGTTCTGGCCGCGCGTCGGGCGACGTATCGGTTTGCTAGGCCCGGCACGGCGTTCTGTTCGTGGATCACGAACGGCATGCCGACCTTGCGCGCCCCCAGCGCGGCGGGAACGCTCACGTATCCGCCGAAAACGGTGAGAACGCCGGGCGTGCGCGCCTCCAGGGCGTCCGCAACATCGGTTGTAGCTCGACGAACGATCACCGGCAGCATGAGATTGTCGGTCGTCAGAGATCGCTTGAGACCTCGCACCTCGAGCCGGATCAGCTCGAATCCGGCCTCGGGCACGATTCGCGTCTCAAGTCGATCACCTCCGAAGAACACGATGTCGGACGACGGCACTCCAGAGTCGACCAGCGCTCCGGCGACGGCCAGTGCCGGGTAGATGTGACCTCCCGTGCCTGCTGCAGCGAAGGCGAAGGTCATGGCACGACCGGCTCAGGAGGCCTCGTCCGGGAGATGTTCACCAGGATTCCAATCGCGGCGAGACTCACGATCATCGCGTTGCCGCCGGACGAGACGAACGGAAGCGGAACACCGGTGATCGGAAGCACGGCGACGACACCACCCACGTTGACTAGGGCCTGGAAGGTCAACCAGGAGACGATGCCGGCGGCCAAGAGCCGACCGAAAGCATCGGGTGCCGTCAGAGCGATCCTGATGCCCACTACCGCAAGAGAAGCGAAGAGCACGATGACGAGCGATGCACCCGCGAAGCCCGTCTCCTCGCCGATGATCGCGAAGATGAAATCCGTGTGGGCGTTAGGCAAGAAGGACCACCGCGCACGGCTCGCGCCGAGACCGACCCCGAGCCATCCTCCCGACCCGAGCGCCACCAGGCTCTGGACGGCCTGATGACCGGTGCCAAGAGGATCGGCGAAGGGATCGAGGAACCCGGTGATCCGTGCCCTCCGATAGTCCATGGTGAACGCTCCGGCGACTGCGAGGATCCCCGAGATCCCCCCGAGTCCCACGATGAATCCAAGCGGAGCGGCAGACGCGATCAGAATGGTGAATGCAGCAGCCCCGATCAGAAGCGTTGTACCGAAATCGGGTTGCAGCAGCAGCAGACCCGACACGATGCTCAGGATCGCGATCACGGGCAGAAGGAAATGTGGCAGATGTCGAAGCAATCGGTCCTTCTTGGCGAGGACCGCGGCGAGGAGGATCACCGTGGCGAGCTTGGCGAATTCCGAGACCTGGATCGTCAACGGCCCGATCTCGATCCATCGCCTGGCACCGCCACGGACGTCACCGAACATGAGCGTGGCGACGAGACCCGCAACCGCGACGATGAAGATCGGGACGGCGAATCGACGGTACAGGTGATACGGGATCTTTGCGAACACGACCAGGGCGGCGAGTCCCATCCCGACCCAGATGATCTGACGCTTCATGTAGAACAGATGGTCACCGGTCTCGCCGATCGAACTGGTCTCGCGAATCGAGATGACGGATGACGCGGACAGCATCGCACCCAGGCCGACGATGAGCAGCATCATGACGGGGACGACCAGGAATACCGTCCGGCGATCGCTCAGATGGAGAGAGCGGGCGGTCCGGCGATCACGGATCCCCTCTCGGACCGACGATTGCGAGTCGTCGTCCTCCACCATCACGGGATCCGGGACGGGTTCGATCATGCGCGTAGCATGGTCGAAAGGGGTCGTTCTGCCGGTCATTTCGCAGCCTCTACTCCCGCGACGAGTTCGGCAAAGCGATCCCCCCGGCTGGCGTAGGAGTCGAACTCGTCGAAACTCGCACACCCGGGAGCAAGCAAGACCGTATCTCCGGCGTTCGCTATCCGACCCGCCGCTTCGACGGCCGCCGCGAGGTCCGCTGCGATGGTCACCGGGGCGCCCACTCCTGCTGCGATGGACGGCGCCGCTTCTCCGAATGCGATCACATGCCGGACCGATCCGGGCGCGATCGTTGACAAATCGAGATCCTTGTTGCGGCCCCCGGCGAGGAGCACCACACTCGCGTACGCCTCGGCTGCGGCGCGAGCCGCGTGCGGATTCGTTGCCTTCGAATCGTCGATCCAGGTGATGCCGTTCGCGGTTCCGACCGTTCGTCGTCGGTGTGGACCGGGAGTGAACCCGCCAAGCACCGTCGCGATGCCTGCATCGGCGGCGCCGACCGCTAACGCGATGACCGCTGCGATGCCGAGATCCGTCACCCACGATGGGTCGGTCGTCGGAATCGCGAATCGTCTCCCACCTATCTGGAGGGCACCGTTGACCGGTCCAACGCCGTCTGCGGAGACCCCGATTCCGCTCACACCGATCGTTCGACTCTCAGCCGAGGCGACGAGCTCGACGGCTCCCAGGTCGTCGGCGCCGTAGACGACCACCTCGTCCGGCGTCATGTTCTCGAAGATCCTGGCTTTGGCGCCGGCATACTCCGAAACCGAGCCGTGCCAGTCGAGGTGATCGGCGGCAACGTTGACGATTCCGGCTGCGACCGGGTGGAACCGGTCGATGAACCGGAGATGGAAGCTCGACGCCTCGAGGACCACGATGTCGACGGCAGTATCAACGAGACCGGATACGGGCGTCCCGATGTTCCCGGCGGACACGGCGGAGACGCCGCTCTCGTTGAGCATGTCGGTGATCGCGTTCGTTACGGTCGTCTTCCCGTTCGTACCGGTCACGGCCACGTACGGAGCCCTGAGGTGCCTGGCGCCGAATTCGAGTTCGCTGATGATCTCGATCCCGAGGCTGAGGGCGTGCTGGATGGGATCGGCGTGCTCGGGGAAACCCGGTGATGCAACGACGAGGTCGATGCCGACGAGCAGACGGTTCGGCCACGCGCCCGAATGCACGGCATAGCCCTGCTCGCGCAATGGAATCGTGGACTTCGATGAGCGGTCGTAGATCGACACTTCGTGGCCGAGGCGCGCCGCCAGTCGGGCGGCGGAGGCGCCGCTCACCGCCGCTCCCAGGATCAGCGTTCTCACGGTGCCCCGATCTTGGTGATCGTTACGAAGTCCGCATAGAACACACCGACACCGAGCGCGACCGCTATCCCGGCGAGGATCCAGAATCGGATGATCACCGTCGTCTCCGGCCAGCCCTTGAGTTCGAAGTGGTGATGGATGGGAGCCATGCGGAGGATGCGTCGGCCGAACACCCGGAAGGCGAATACCTGTCCGATGACCGAGAGGGTCTCGACGACGTAGAGACCGCCGAGGAGGACGAGGAGGAATTGCGTGTTGGTGAGCAGGGCGAGGGCGGCGAGCGCCCCTCCCAGGGCTTGCGAGCCGGTGTCACCCATGAAAATCTTGGCCGGCGCGGCGTTCCACCAGAGGAATCCGAGTGCGGCGCCTACGACGGCTGCGGCGAAGGTCGCAAGGTCGAGCGCCCCGTTGAGATCGACGAAGTACTCCGCGATGTTCCTCCACTGCCAGAAGGCGATCAAGACGTACGCGCCGGCGACGAGCGAGACCGATCCGGCCACGAGGCCGTCGAGCCCATCGGTGAGGTTCACCGCGTTGGCTGCGGCGGTGAGCATGAAGAGGACGAGGACGAAGTACAGAATCGGTCCGAGATCGATGCCGAGCGGTCGGACGAACGAGAGCTCCGTGGAGACGCCGATATGCACGGACCACCAGGCGAACACCGCTGCCACGGCGAGCTGCCCGAGGAACTTCCATCGTTTCGAGAGGCCCTGGTTGTGTTTCCTCGCGTACTTCGTGAAGTCGTCGAGGAACCCGATCACGCCCATGCCGACGAGGGCGAAGAGGGCGAGGAGACCTTCGGGAGCGAACACGCTCATGTCGAAGTCCAGGCCCTTCCCGACGGTGAAGAGGCTGAAGTGCCCAACGATGTAGCCAAGCACGGTCCCGAGGATCAGGACCACGCCACCCATCGTCGGCGTCCCCCTCTTGTGCATGTGACCGTGCACATCCTCCTGGATGAACTGCCCGATGCTGCGCCGGCGAAGGATCCTGATCGCCACCGGTGTGACGAAGATCGTGAACGCGAATGCGATCGCGGCGGAGATGAGTATCTGGATCACGAGGTGGCAACCCCGGCGAGTCTCTCGGCGACGGCTTCGAGTCCGACGGATCGAGAGGCTTTGACCAGCACCACGTCGCCGTCGCGAAGCTTCTCCACAACGCGATCGAACGCCTCGGAGTCATCGTGCAGATTCCGACCGCCTGCTGCAGCCGCCAGACCATGGTCCTGCCCGACGGTGACGACGCCCTCGAAGCCCAGGTCCGCGGCAAGCAGCCCGATCCGCCTGTGCTCTTCCATCGTGATCGATCCGAGTTCGGCCATCTCCCCGAGGACCGCGTAGGACCGACCCGGCATCGCGGCAACCGTACGGAGAGCAGCCTCCATCGAAGTGGGGTTGGCGTTGTAGGCATCGTTGACGACGGTGAAGCGCCCGATCGTCACGTCCATGCGCCACGGCGATGCGACCGCCGTCGACATCCCGGCCGCGGCGACCGCCGGCTCGATCCCGATCGCCGTTGCGGCGCCGAGCGCTGCTGCAGCGTTGCGCGCGTTGTGCGGTCCCGCCATCGACAGTGTGATAGGGAAGACCCTACCGCACGATCGAAGCTCGAAAGATGGACGACCTTCATCGTCGATTGACAGGTTCGAGATACGAACCATCGCCGTGGGGCTCTCTCCGAACGTGACTGTTGGGCCGGGGTGTTCGC
>JAUVNV010000137.1 GCA_030599515.1 Acidimicrobiia bacterium | reverse complement strand
CCACTCGGTTGAAGACAGCACGCCGTAGTCGGTACTCGGTACTCGATACTCGGTACTCGGTACTCGGTACTCGGTACTCGGTACTCGGTACTCGGTACTCGGTACTCGGTACTCGGTACTCGGCGGAGATTGTGCTACCCCACGGTCGGATACCGGATACCGGATACACCCGGCGAAGCCGGGTCAGCCGATCCAGTCCGGGGCGTGCTCGGCTACGTACATGCTCACCGCGTGGACCCGGTCGAGCGTCTCGCAGAGACTGTCCTGGCGGTACATGAGGTCAACGAGC
Organism: Acidimicrobiia bacterium; assembly: GCA_030599515.1. GTDB lineage: Bacteria > Actinomycetota > Acidimicrobiia > Spongiisociales > UBA5794 > JAHEEL01. The sequence goes on along the minus strand of JAUVNV010000137.1, from coordinate 6,474 downwards.
GAGATCTCCACCGCGGCGATGATCGAGAGGCGACGCTCCTGCCCGTCGGAGAGCGCCCCGAAGCTGTCAACCGCGGACACTTCGATCGGCAGGTCGACTCCGCCGATGCCGGCGAGTTCGGCAGACAACACGATCAGATCCGGTGGATCTGTCAGCGGAGGCAGCCCCCAGTTGAACAGGAACGGCACCACGAATCGCCCGTCCGGGTCCTCCGGTGTCTCCGGCGCCTCCATGAGCATGTCCTCGAGTTCCAGCACGATCCGAGGATCGAGATCGATCGCGAGGTGAAGATCGAGAGGGCCCTCGCAGGACTCGGCCGGATGGAGGTCGACCTCCCAGGCCTGACGGAGGGTGTAGGTCTCGACGAAGTGACGCTCGTCGTGAACGTGGAATCCATGCTCGACGGCATGGTCCTTGAGATACGTAACGGTGCCGGCGAGATCAACAGCCATGGTGCGAGGCTACCGCCGAACGGTGCGATAGGGTGCAGCGACTCCCCCCAACCGAAAGCGTATCGACGTGTCCTGGTCATTCGGCACTTCATCTCGCATGCATCGCCATGCGCTCGTCTACAGCGATGGCAACTGGTGGTACGACCCACTCTCAAACGAGTTCGGGTTCCGGCTCGGCGGACGCGAGACCCGTGAGTGGACAGACACAACGTGGGAGTTCCCCGGACCCGACGAATACGCCGGCCTCGCAACACGCACCGATCCGGGATGGTTCGCACGAGCGGGCGAGAAAGCGATGCATACCGCCGTCGTCACCGGAGACCCCCACGCCATCGACGTCACCGCCGGACAACATCCCCAGTATCGCAACACCGCCGACGTGCTCGCCGGTCTCATGTCGCTCGAGAGTCGCCGCACCTACGCATCTGAACTGCTCTCCCGGTCTGTCGTCGGCGGCTTCGAGCCGAAGGATGATCCGTTCATCAAGAAGTACATGCCCGATGCGGGCCTGGTGGTGCCGATTGCCCCGGGTGTCGCCGTCACCTTGCCGATCATGCGAGTCGCAATCGCCCTCACCGTGGCCGAACTCCATCAGGAACAGGGCAACCTGGATACGGCGATCGAAATCCTCGAACTCGTGAATCGAACGACTCACGTCGCACTCTCGATGGTTGAGGTGTTGTGCGCCGCCGGCAGATTCGACGAAGCCATCGCACTCACGACGACCACTTTGAACGACGACGACGTCACCGCCATGACGCTCACCTACCGCGGCATCGCCCTCAGGGAGACCGGGAGGACCGAAGAGGCCAGAGCGACACTCGCCCGGGCACTCGGATACGACAGTCGCTCCGAAAGCGTCCTGACGTTCGCACGGATCGTCAGATCCTCGATGGGCGAAAACGAGTGATCAGGAAGCGGAGCGGATGGCGACACCGCCGAAGTATGCCCTGGCATCGACCAGGAGGAGAGGCGCTTCGTCGGCGGCCGCATCCGGATCCGTCAGATTGTCGACGCCACCTGCGAACATCGTCGAAGCCATCTCGACACGCCAGCCAGCCGGCACGGTCACGTCGATTCCTCCTGCGACGGCTGTGAGTTCGAGCGTCGCCGACGTGGAGATCCTGGCGTCGGTGAGATCGATCGTCATGCCGCCCATCACGGCGGTCCCCGATCCTGCGCGAAAAGAGTCGGATCGATTCACGACCTCGACGCCGTCCATCGCCGCCACGGCGGCGAACACGTCGGAGTCCTCGTCCCCATAGGAGGGAAGCATCCGCTTCGCCACCTGAGCCGCAACAACGAGAAGGACATTCAGGAGGAAAACGCCGAGAAGCACACGTTTGAGGAGTCGCATGGATCTGACGCTACCAGGCGACGATCTCCTACCTCGCCGGTTCGAGCGGCCCCTCCACGTCTGCCGCCCCCCACCGCTGGATAGCTGCAGCAGCGGCCAGAACCATGCCACCGCCCACGAACTGGATCGGGCTGAGGTACTGATCGAGCAATACCCACGCGACTGCCGCAGCGAAGACCGGCTCGGTCGTGGCGATGACGCCAACGATGCCGGATGAAGCTCGCCTGAGTGCCGACACTTCGAAGAGGAACGGCAGGGCGGTCCCCATGATCCCGACCCAGACCAACTCCGCCCACACCTTGCCCGATAAGTCGGTGGGGAAGGTCCAGAGCGGCTGCACGACCATCCAGATGATCGCTGCGAACACGAACCCCCAGGTGACGATCGTGATAGACGGATACTGTCGGCCGAGGTACTCGCCGAGAATCAAGTAGGAGGCGAATGCCACGGCCGAAATGAGCCCCCACGCCACGCCAACCCAATCGCCCCCCTCCAAGCTCCAGGCCTCCGTGATGAAGAACACACCGGTGACGGCCACAAGGGCCGCAATCCACACCATCGACGACACGTGCCGGCGCTGGGCCAGGACCATCCAGAGAAGGACGAAGATCGGAGCGAGGAACTGGATCGTTGCGCCCGGCCCGACGCCGAGTCGCTCGATCGCCCAGTAGAACGTCACATTGACGATCGCGAGGTTCGTGCCGAACACCGCAAACCACAGAAGACCTCCGCGAGGGGCAAGGGCGCCGCGATAGAGGGCGAACGGGATGAAGAAGACCGACGTAACGATCGCCCGCACTTCTGCGACTCGTGTCGGTGACACCTCGGCGAAAGCATCCGCGGCGATCGCCCCGCTCACTCCCCAGAAGAGGGCAGCGAGAAGCGCGAGCGCGATCCCGGTCCGTGCCGATCGATCCATGGGAAGGACCGTAGTCAGTACTCGGTACTCGGTACTCGGTAGTCGGTAGTCGGTAGAGAGGGACTCCTGCTGTTGTCTGTCTCCTGTCCCCTGTCCCCTGGCTACGCTCATTCCCAGACCGATCGATCCGGGAGGACTTATGCGGCGCCCAGAAGTTCTTTTCGTGTGCGTTCACAATGCCGGACGGTCGCAGATGGCGGCCGGGTTGCTGGACTATCACGGTGCGGGTCGGGTCGTCGTTCGTAGCGCCGGTTCCGCCCCGTCGGACGAGGTCAACCCGTCCGCCGTCGCGGTCATGGCGGATCTCGGGATCGACATCAGTACCGAGTACCCGAAGCCGCTGACCGACGACGCCGTCAAAGCGTCGGATGTCGTCATCACGATGGGATGCGGTGACGAGTGTCCCTTCTACCCGGGAAAGCGCTACCTCGATTGGGACGTCACCGACCCCGCCGGCCTCCCACCCGAGCAGGTACGTCCGATCCGCGACGAGATCGACCGTCGCGTTCTGATCCTGCTCGCCGAACTGCTCAAAGACGCGTAGGTGCAACGCAACAGCCGGCCTCGGGGTTCTTCTTGTTGACATGACCACGACGCTCGACCAACTACCGAATCGGCTTGCTGCCGACCGAGACCGCGCCTTCCCGGATCTCGTGCGTGCACTCCAGGATGGCATTTTCTCGGGGACCCTCCAGTTCACCCGCAACCGCCAGGACGCCGAGGATGTGACCCAGGAGACGTTCGTTCGCGTCTACCGGGCGCTCACCTCGTACGACGAAGACCGCATCCGTGATCTCCAACTGCGCCCGTGGGTATGGACGATCGCGCTCAACCTCTGTCGCAATCGGGCCCGCACGCTGAACCGTCGTCCGGAGGCAGCGCTCAATGACGATCGCATCGATCGCACCACCGACACTGCCGAAGAGGCGGCGGCGAACATCGACCTGGCGACGTGGCGACGGCGCCTCACCCGCCTCACCGATCCGCAGCGCACGGCGATCGTCCTACACCACGTGGTCGGCCTCTCCTACACGGAGATCGCAGAGTCCACCGGTCGGAGCGAAAGCACGATTCGTTCAGATATGCGCCGCGGGCTTGCCCGACTGCGGACGATGATCGAAGAGGAGACACAATGACAGACCCCACAGCGATCGAAACACGGCTCGCCGCACTCGGCCGGTCCGCGCCGGACGGCATCCTCGATGCCGTGATGCGGCAAACGGATCTCGCCGATGACTACAGCCTCATCGAGGGCCCCACGGGTCCGGCGTACGTCGCGTGGAACGGACGCGGTATCACGGCGTTCGTGCCGACCGAAGCTGTCGGTTCCCGAGATGACTTCGAGACCCGCCACCCGAGGGAGGCGACGTTCGTGGATGCACCGCCGAAGCGACTCGAGAAACACCTCGAACGCACCATCGAGACCGGGCGACTCGGCCGTCTCCCCGTTGATCTCTCCTCCATCGGCGAATTCCAACGCAAGGTCCTGGAGAAGTGCAGCGAGATCCCACCCGGCGAGATCCGTCCCTACGGCTGGATCGCACGGGAGATCGGCAACCCCGGCGCCGTCCGGGCCGTCGGCACCGCTCTCGGACGGAACCCGGTCCCCGTTCTGATTCCGTGTCACCGGGTCGTCCGTACCGACGGCCGCATCGGCAACTACGCATACGGTTCACCGATGAAGCGCTCGCTCCTCGAACACGAGGGCCTGGACCCGGAAGCGATCGAGACACAGGCCCGACAAGGCGTCCGTCTTGTCGGCAGCGACACCACCGGCATCTACTGCTACCCGACCTGCCGACATGCGAAGCGGATCACCGACGCCCACCGCGTCGAGTTTCGATCAGATGCGGCAGCTGAGAATGAGGGCTACAGGCCCTGCAAGGTGTGCCGCCCGGCAGCGTGAAGAAGTACTGAGCCCGGTCACGCTTTGCCGGCGATCAGACCAGCGTAGGCCTTCGCCCCGGGGCTGCAATTGAGGTGGAACAGTTCGTCGTTGCTGAAGTACTCGGGGTGATCTCTGCTGGCCGCTTCCCAGTCGGCAAGTACCGCATTCCCGTATCGGCCGACGCCGCTGCGGATCACCTGATTCGACGCCGCGACGTGATCCCTCGGCACCTTGATCGTGACGAATACCACTTTCGGAACCGGGGCGGCAACGGCCATCAAGGCGTCGAACGCCGAGGTTGAAACGGGTCCGTTCGTACCCAGATGGATGATCAATACGCGAGGCGTCCGACCATCGGATATGCGGCCCGCAACGATCCCTTCGGCGGCGCCGAATTGGCGGCTCACCATCCCTTCAACTTCGTAGATCTCGAGACCGGAGATCGCGGCGGGGAGCGTGCCGCAGTACTTGTTGCTCGCCGCCTGCATCACCGAATCCCCGATCGCAAGGACGCCACTCGGCTCACCCGGCACGGATGGTTGTGTGGTCGTCGTTGCGCCCGTTGTCGTCGTGGTCGTCGCGACGGTTGTTGTGGTCGTCGGCGCCGCAGTGGTCGTGGTCGGAACTGTGGTGGTGGTTGTTGGCGCCAGAGTCGTCGTCGTGCTGGTTGTGGTTGTTGAGGTCGTCGTTGTTGAAGTTGTGGTTGTTGGGGTTGTGGTTGTTGAAGTCGCTGTGGTGGATGTCGTGGAAGCCGTCGTGGTCGAGGTCGACGAGGTCGTCCCCATCGTGGTCGACGAAGCAAGAGCGGCGGCCTCAGTCGAGGAGTTGCCGGAAACGCTGCACCCGGCGGCCAACATCACCAATGCGAGAACTCCGATCAGAGTGCGCTTTCCGCTCATGACTCACCTCCACGTCTCATCGTACCGGCGATAGGCAACAGGCAACCGGACGGTCCGATCCGACCGCCCTGCGAGATGCAGAAGGGGAGCGGCCGAAGCCGCTCCCCTTCTGTGTTTCGGGTACTGAGTACCGAGGACTGAGTACTGACTACGGCCCGAAGGGCCCTGCCCTACGGTGTCGCTACCGGAATCTGGGCCTCGACGAGTGAGGCATAGCTGCCTCCGTATGCCTTGCTGTTCATGCGGTCGAGCACGTGAAGTGCAGCGACGGACATGCCGGCACGGTGCCCGGATCCGCAGTACGAGACCACGTTCATGTCGGTCGGAACTTCATCGATGCCCTTCGCCAGACTCCGCAGATCGACGTTCGTCGCGCCGTCGAGATGCTCAGTCGCGTATTCGTCACCGGTCCGAACGTCGAGGAGGAAGGCGCCGGCTGTGATGGCTTCCTGCACCGCCGCAGCGTCGCCCGCCGAATTCCACCCTTCGGGAATCGTGGACAGGTAGCCGTCGATCGCTGCCAGGAGTTCAGGCTCGATGTCGGGTGCGCCGACGACCGTCGCTTCAACGGCATCAGTGCTGACCTCTTCGCCGGCCTCGGTCCAACCGTTCCAGCCCGGCTTGTACGAAAGCACGTTGTCGTAGCCGAGCATTCCGAGCGACGCCAATCCCTGTGCAGCACGGAAGCCGGACTTGCAGTAGACGTAGACCTCGGTGTCGGTCGGGATCTTGTCGACGTTGGCGGCAAGCGTCCGGAGCGGGATGTTCACCGCGCCGGGGATGTGCCCTTCTTCGTACTCGCCGGTCTCACGCACGTCGATGACGAGCGCTCCACTGAACTCGACACCGTCCTTGAAGACCTGAACGTCGCCGATGGCCAGGAAGCCGTCGGGGATACCCGTCAGGTACTCGTCGATGGCCCCGACGAGATCGAACGGTGCCTCGGTCGTGGTGGTCGT
>JAUVNV010000193.1 GCA_030599515.1 Acidimicrobiia bacterium | reverse complement strand
CACGCTGATCGGACAGGGCAAAGCGTTTGAGCCACTCGTCGAGGGCAGGCACACCGCAGTCAAACCCATCGAGGTCGTCGTTTGCCTCGACCCTGCGAACAGGCCGCAGTTCGATCACTGCTGGGGAATCTGGCTCGGCTGTGCGAACAGGTCCACGAGTTCAGGAACAGCGACGGGCGCTGCATCAAGAGCATCCGCGAAGCGGGAGAACTCTTCGTGGCTGAGAACCACAGGCTGATACTCGGCAATCAACGACCGAGCACGGCTGACCGCGCTCTCTTCGACAAACGCCGTCTTGGACGTTCCCATCAGTGTGGCTGCCTCGCGCACGAGCGCGTCGCTTTGCGCCTTCACACGGAAGTTCCATCTGCTGTCGCGCTGTTCTGCAGTCATATCCATTCAACTCCTACGTATGTACATTGTACGTACGACTGCTGTGATGTCAAGCCGCAGAAGACTACGTGCTCCTCTTGTGGCCCAGGCGTGGCCCAAGCATGAAATCCCTGCTGCGACATCTCTCCCCTAAACGCGCAGAATCCCTTGCGCTGCAAGGGATTCTGACTTGTAGCCCCGATGGGATTTGAACCCACGCTACCGCCTTGAGAGGGCGGCGTCCTAGGCCGCTAGACGACGGGGCCATATGTAGGCGGCTCGATGAGTCGCCGGCTCGGGGGGAAGGACTCGAACCCTCAATGACGGGACCAGAACCCGGTGTGTTACCAATTACACCACCCCCGAAAGGCGCGGTGAGGATACGTCCGGTACATGCCTAATGGCAACCTGCCGAATCCGGGGCACTTCAGATAGTGCTACGACGGCATGGACGACCAGTCGGGATCGTCGAAGCGCTGGACCTCGAGCAGATTGCCGTCTGGATCCCTGAGGAAGGCGTGGTAGATCCCATACCGCTCGCTGTGGTCGGGTCCGCTCTCGATGCTGCCGCCTGCGGCGATGATCTGCCCACACCATCCGTCAACATCGCTGGTCACGAGGGTGACGATGACGCCGTCAGTTCGCGAGACTGCTTCTCTGACGCACACACCGACGAAAGCCTCACCGGTGACCCGGTAGATGTGACACGTGCCCTGGTCGGTAACGAGTTCGAGACCGAGGATCCGTTCGTAGAACACCCGGCTCCGCTCGAGATCGGACGAGGGAAGGAATGTGATCTGAGCGTCGGCGTTCATGAGAGAGCGGCGCGGGCTCTTCGCATCCTCGCGAGCGAATCGTCGCGCCCGAGGATCTCGAGCGACTCGAACAACGGCGGGCTCACCGTCGATCCCGAGATGGCGACACGGATCGGCTGCAGCCCCTTCCGAGCAGACAGTTCGCTCTCCTCAAGCATCGCCCGCAGCGCCGTGTCGATAGCTTCGGTGGTCCATGGATCGAGGCCTTCGAGCGCGGCGATCGCCCCGTCGAGAGCGACCGGGCCCTCGTCGACCGCCATGACCTTCGACCACGCCTTCTCGTCGTACTCGTCGACGTCCACGAAGAGGAACCGAGCCTGGGTTGCGACCTCAGGTAGCAGCTTCGCCCGTTCCTTCACCAGTGGAACGAGCATGGCGTATCGAAGGCGATCCTCGTCGGACAGGGTTCTGCCGACCGCCTCCTCAACGAGGGGCAGCGTTACGGCAATGAACTCGGCGTCGCCCATCTCCCGGATGTAGACGCCGTTCATCCACTCGAGCTTCTTGGGGTCGAATACGGCGGGGTTCTTCGACACGGTGTCGAGGTCGAACCTCCGCACCATCTCCTCGAGCGGCAGGATGGTGTCATCCTCCCCCGGGTTCCATCCGAGGAGCGCCAGGTAGTTGTTCATCGATTCGGGCAGATATCCGGCTTCGCTGTAGACCGCCATCGCGGTGTCGCCGTGGCGCTTGGAGAGCTTCTTGCCGTCGGGACCCATCAGCAACGAGAGATGGGCGTAGGTGACAGGATTGCCGCCTATCGCCTGCGTGAGCAGGATGTGCTTGGGCGTGGACGAGAGCAGGTCCTCTCCCCTGATCACGTGCGTGATGCCGTAGTCGACGTCGTCGACCGTGGACGCCAGGTGGTAGGTGGGAGTGCCGTCGGATCGAAGGATGACGAAGTCGTCGACCTGTGCGTGGTCAAATCGCATGTCGCCGCGAACGACGTCGGCGAATTCGGTCGCGCCAGGTCGGGGCACCCTGAATCGCACGACTGCCGTCTCGCCTGCGGCGAGTCGCTCGGACGCTTCGGCTTCGGACGGTTCGAGGCTGCCATCGTATGCGGGGGATGTGCCGGCCTCTCGCGCTTCTTGTTTGAAGGCATCGAGTTGCCCGGCCGTCGCGAACGAGTAGTAGGCGCTGCCCCGATCCACAAGGTCTCGGGCGACCTCCCGGTACCGGTCGTAGCGATCCGACTGTCGGTAGGACCCATGCGGTCCGCCAACTGCGAACCCCTCATCCCATTCGAGGCCCAGCCAGCGGAGGTGCTCGAGGATGTCCTCCTGGAACTCATCGGAGCCGCGATCCTTGTCCGTGTCATCGGAACGCAGGATGAAGGTCCCCCCGTTGTGGTGGGCGAACAGGTAGTTGTAGAGCGCGGTTCTCGCCGCTCCGACGTGGAGATAGCCGGTCGGGGACGGGGCGAATCGGACGCGCGGCGTCATCGCTGCACCACCGGGTTCACGAGCACCCCCACTCCCTCGATCTCCACCTCGACTCGATCTCCTGGAACGATCGGGCCGACGCCCGATGGTGTGCCGGTGAGGATGACGTCGCCCGGCAGCAGCGTCATGATCGACGAGATGAACGACACGAGCTCGCCGACTCCGAATACGAGGTCGGCAGTTGTGCCGGATTGGCGAACCTCGTCGTTGACGCGCGAGACGATCGAGAGACCCTCTTGGGGATCAAGATCGGTGTCGATCGCCGGACCGAGCGGGCAGAACGAGTCGAAGCCCTTTGCGCGCGTCCACTGGCCGTCGCTGCGCTGCAGATCCCGGGCCGTCACGTCGTTCGCCGCCGTATAGCCCATGATGTGGGGTCCGACGTCCTCGATCTTCACATCCCTCGTAACCTTCCCGACCACGACGGCAAGTTCGGCTTCGTGATGCACCTCTTGAGCCTGTTGGGGAAGTCGGATCGGCTGCAGGGGTCCAATCACCGACGTCGGCGGCTTCATGAACAACACGGGCGATTCGGGAACGTCGCCCCCCATCTCCGCGGCGTGGTCGGCGTAGTTCTTCCCCACGGCGACGATCTTCGTGGGAATCACCGGTGCGAGCAGGCGGGCGTGCTCCCACTCGACGACCGTCTCGGTTGGCTCCCACGCCACGAACGGCGTTCCCCGGTAGATGCGGATGCCCTCGGACTCGACCGCTCCGTAGGTGATGTCGTCGACGTCCGTGTCGACCCTGACGATCTTCATGGTGGGCTCTCTCTAGATCTCGATGAGCGATTCGCCGGAGGCCGCGCGTTCGCGCAACTCGTCGGCGGTCGATTCGTAGACGTCGGCAGGGATTCCGGCTATCAGGTGACGGATCCGATCCGGATGGTGGGCAGAGCCCCCAATAGCCTCTGCCCGTACCGCACCGAACTCGGTCTCGGTGTCGTAGCCGAGAACGACGATCGCTGCGTCGACGTCTCCCTTGGTCGGTCCGCGACCGAAGAGGGATGCCCGCGCTGCGGCAACCCCCGCGACGGCAACGTTGGCATCCGCCCGATGCTCGTGATCGGCGAGAAGCAACTCCCGCCCGGCGGCGAGCCTCAGCGCATAGCCGGCGTCCGGGCCCGGCATGCCGAAGGCGCCGCCCCACGGCGCGCCGGTCCCGGTGAGCTCACCGGGGCGGTCCGGGATCCACCGACGTTCCGGGCCCGTTCCCGAGTCCGGTAGCGGGAGGTCTGAGATTCGAAGTTCGATGTTCGGTTGTTGCGCCATGATTCCACTCGCTCGACTGCGGCGCCATGGTAGAAGGTGCGAAGCTAGACGTAGTCGAGCCAGTCGGAGTGGCGCTCGTTTCTGCCGGTCACGGTGTCCATGAACATCTCCTGGGCACGCTTCGTCACGGGTCCCGGGCGTCCGTCTCCGACGGGCCGATCGTCGACCTCGCGGATCGGCGTCACCTCAGCGGCCGTGCCGGTGAAGAACATCTCGTCCGCGTAGTAGAGATCGGTTCGCGTCATCTCCGTCTCGATCACCTCGTATCCGTCGTCGCGCAACAGCGTGATCACCGTATCGCGTGTGAGGCCCTCGAGAACACCCGAAGCCAGCGACGGCGTGCGAACGACTCCGTTTCGTATGAGAAATAGGTTCTCACCGCTGCCTTCGGCGACGAAGCCGTCCGTGTTCAGCATGAGCGCCTCGTCGTAGCCGCCCCGCAGGGCCTCCTGTTTGGCCTGAACGGAATTGACATAACCGCCGGTGAGTTTGGCGTTCGGCATTAGCGAGTCGTGCCCGATGCGACGCCACGACGACACCTTGACCCGGATCCCGTTGGTCACACCTTCTTCGCCGAGGTAGGCGCCCCACTCCCACGTGGCGATCATCGTGTGGGCCGACGCACCGGCAGGGTTCAATCCCATCGATCCGGTTCCGTAGTAGACCAACGGGCGGATGTACCCGGACGTCAGACCGTTGGCGGAGAACAACTCCTTCGACGCCTTCACGATCTCATCCACGCTCCACTCGATCGGGATACCGAGCGCCTTGCTCGATCGGGCCAAGCGCTCGATGTGCTCGGTGAGCCGGAATACCGCCGGTCCTCGATCGGTCTCGTAGGCGCGGATCCCTTCGAACGCTCCAGTGCCGTAGTGGAGGCCGTGGGACAGAACGTGGATGGTCGCATCGTCCCAATCGACGAACTCGCCATCCATCCAGATGTACTTGGTGGGCTGCATGGTCAGATTGTGCCACAGATCGGACGGACAACCATTGTCGAGAGCGACCCTCAGATCACATCGAGGATCGCAATCACGACTTCGACGGAATTTCGGGAGACGTCAT
>JAUVNV010000079.1 GCA_030599515.1 Acidimicrobiia bacterium | reverse complement strand
CCGAGATCGTCGACGAGATCAGAGTGCGAGACCCGGCAGCGGTTCCGTTCTCCGGGTACGACGATCTGTTGTTCGACGTCGATCGGTCGACGATCGACGGCGCGGACATCGGCCCGAGTTCCGGAGAGGCGGGACCCTATTGGGATGGTGACGACTCGCTCGACACCATCACGATCCGGCTCCCGTTGGGTGAGCGTACGGCTCTGCCGGACAACGCCAGACTCGACTTCCTCCATACGGCGTGCGAGGGAACCCACTGCTTTCGAGACGCGGTCGTTGTCGATCCCGACGACAGTTCGCGAGCAAGCGGCGTGTGGATAGCGGGTGTCCCCTTCCACATCCGTCATGGGTTCGTCAACGATGCAGCGGGACCGCTCGATGAGGATTTCGACGTCGTGGTGTCCGTCACCCGGCGCGATGGTCCGACGCTGGAAGATGGCACGTTCGAGATCAACCACGCGTATCTGTTCTCCACCGACTACGTCCTGTGAGGAACAGCAGCCGAGTGCGGCCCCGGCTACTGGGATCAGACCGTGCTGCAAACCTGCGAATGGTTCGTTCACGACTTCCCCGATGGGCTCCCGCCGGGCAGATACGACATCTGGGCGATGTGGCTCGCCCCCTGCCGGGCGTGGCAGGATCTCGGATTGAGCGAGACGTGCGACGATCCGGCCCTGGTTACCAGCATGTTCGCCGGATCGGTGAACATGCCGTTCGACGGCGCCGGATATCGGGGGTGATCTGTGCATCCGCGACACGACCGAGTCATCGGGGACGAACAGTCGCGACGTGGCTCCGAATCAACCGCGAGGTGCTCTGCGAACCCTGGGTTCGTAGAGGCGCATAGGTACCTTGCCAGCCCACAGTTCACGAACAATCGCCCACTTGCGCGCGCTCCTCGCAGGTATACGAAGACTCTGTACCCGCCCCCGGCTGGTGGGAGTATGTTTGGAGATGGGTCACGTGCCCACGGGTGCGAATCCGGCCCGGAACCGAGGTGAGACACAGATGCACACCGAGGCAATACGCACATATCCCGTAGCGCTGAAGACGGGCTTCGACTACTGCGACGACTTCAAGACGTGGCCGATGTGGTATTCGGGTATGACCGAGATCATCGATCCGGAAGAGGCGAAATGGATGGAGCGAGGGGACGAGGTCCGTTTCGGCTACAAGCTGCTCGGCCGTCGTCTCGAAGGCGTGACCATCCTGGATGAACTCATCGACGCTGAGTTGGTGCGGTTCCACACCGAGATTCCTGGACTGCCGGTGGTCCACTTCGCGTACCACTACGCGGAGATCGAGGCGGAGCGGTTCGAGCTACGTGTGGAGATGGAGACCGAGGAGCCGACGAGCTTCTTTGGAAAAACCATCGACCGCATGGTGATGCCGCGAGCGCTCGAGCGGGACCTCAGGGCGAGTCTGGACAATCTGGCGGATATCTTCGCCGCCGGACTCTTCGAGTGACCGTGTGAAGCTGAACCGACCGCTGCCTTTCCGGCGACGGTCGGTTCACGCGTCCGGAGCGACCGAACCCAGTGTTCCATCGCTCAGACCGATTCTGTCACCCTCTCGGATGGCCGACGGGGAGGAGGTAGAGGGGTTCGTGATCGGCCGGCAGACCGACGATTTCAGAAACGGCCGTGTCGTTGAAGGACCCGACCGGGACCGAACCGAGGTCGAGGGCGGTGGCCTGGAGCAGCAGGTTCTGGGCGACGTGGCCGGCTTCGATGTGGACATAGCGCACGGCCCGGTTGTCGTACTTGGCCGCCGTGCGAGCGAAGACGGCAGTCACGACGAAGACGGCCGGTGCGTCGCGTACCGCTTCCTGGCCGACCGCGTCGGTGAACAATCGAAGACGGACGTCGTTTTCGGACACGACCTCGAGATCGTGACGGCGGGGCCGGTAGTGGAAGACACCGTCGGCGGTCAGCAGGTACATCTCAGTCGGGTAGGTAGCGCCCGCCGACGGTGCGGTTCGGTTCCCGGCGGGCGTGACGCCCTGCGCGGACCACAGCAATTGGGAGGTCTCAGTGTCGGTGAGTGGAGGTCCGGTGAGTTCACGGACCGTCCGGCGGGTCGCCAGAACCCGTGTGAGGCTCATGCCGCTGTGGGCCGGTTCCGAGAGGTTGACGGCCGGTCGTCGCGATGAGGTTTCCACGGCTGCTCCTCCGTCGTTTTGGAACCACAGATTCTAGCGGCGAGGCCTCACCCCGGTCCGATCCGATGGGACACAAGACGGGCTAACCGCCGACTCACTCACCGGCGGCGTCCACGCTCGATCCGGCGTCGCCGGAGGAATCGGGCGGAATCGTGGTTTCATCGGTCAGAATGTGCCTATCGGCGAGGAGGTCCGATGCGCAACCGCCTCGAGAGCCACGAACGCGATCCCTTCATCGACGCCCTCCGTGTCCTCGCCGTTCTCATCGTCGTTGTTGGGCATTGGGCGACGACCACGGTGATCTGGGTGGAGGGGCGTATCTCCGTCGAGAACGCTCTATCGGTGATACCGGAATCCCACGTGGCGACCTGGCTGCTGCAGGTGATGCCGCTGCTCTTCTTCGTCGGCGGGTTCGCCAACGCACGATCGCTCGCTCGCCACGACGGCGAGTACATGGCGTACATCCGCACCCGGTTGATGCGGCTGCTGACTCCGGCGCTGGCGTTCATGGCCGCCTGGCTGTTGGTGGGGATCGCCGCAGAGGCTCTGCCCCTACGCGACCCGAGAGCGGTGGAGCGCGCCGCCGATCTCGCCGCGTTGCCGTTCTGGTTCCTCGGCATGTACTTGATCGTTGTGGCTCTGGCACCGCTGCTGTGGCGGCTCCATCTGCGTTTCGGATGGTGGATGCCGGCCCTCCTCATCGTCGGCGCGGCAACCGTCGACCTGCTCGTGCATGGATTCGGTTACGCAGCGGTCGGTGTTGCGAGCTACGCCTTCGTGTGGTTGTTGCCGCATCAGCTGGGGTTCTTCTACGCCGACGGGAGGTTGGACCGGGTTTCGGGCGCATCGGCCGGGGCGCTCGCCGGTGTCGGCCTCTTGGGGCTCGTGGTTGCGGTCACCGTCGGTGGATACCCGATGAGCATGGTCGGTGTGCCGGGCGAGGATCGTTGGAACACCGAGCCTCCGAGCCTCCCGCTGGTCGCTTTGACGATGTGGCTCGTCGGCCTGGCCCTCCTCGCCCGGCCCCTCATCCGATCGTGGGCGGTTCACAGGCAGCGGCTGGTTGATCGACTCAACGGAAGTGTTCTCACCATTTACCTGTGGCACGTGAGCGCGCTCGCGCTCGGCGCGGCGATCCTCTTTCTGCTGGGCATCCCCCGCCCGGACGCCGGATCGGCCCAGTGGTGGACCATCCGCCCCTTGTGGATTGCAGCGATGGTTCCCCTTCTGGCGCTCCTCGTATACGGCTTCCAAAGATTCGAGGTGCATCCGGTGCCGCAGTTGGTCGCGCGCCGCTCCGATCACCGCGTTCGGCTTGTCGCCGTCGCAACCGCCGTCGTATCGCTGGCATTGGGGATCTTCGGCTTCGGGGTCAGCGGGTTCGATCGTGTGGCGACCGAACACGGAGAGACCATCCTGGTCTTCTCAGTGAACCCACTCCAGAACGCGTTGCACGTCGCTGTCGGCCTGGGATTGCTGTGGGTCGCCTACCGGTCCACATGGGCCTTGCCCGGGGCCGTGGCGGCGTTGATGCTCTATCTCGCGCTCGGCGCCGTCGGCTGGTCCACCGGCATCGGCCTTCTGGCGATGAATCCGGCAACCGCCGGACTGCACGTGGTGGTGGGGTCGTTGGGGCTCGGCCTGCTTGTTGCAGCCGTCTCGATCGACCGGCGACAGGCAGAGCGCAACTCTCCCAGTGGTTCCGCCTTGACCTGACAGGCGGTCGACCTCCAAGAATTCGCGATCCGGCGTTGGGCTAGGCCAGACCACGGTGCGATCGATCAGCCGAGGTTGGGGTGGGGGGTCAGGTGGCGCTTGTCGGCGCCTCGCGGGGGCTCTCGAACGCCCGCGGAACCTCGAAATCGGTGGGGACGCAGGATTGAGTCATCCGCAGGATCTGCTACTGCCGGCAAGGGCGTAGTCCTTTCCGCCTCCGCTCAGGCCTTCTTCGGGATGGCTCCGGTGATACGGACAAGCGTCCCCATCTCGTCGCGGCCCCAGCCTTCGGCGTGGCGCTGGTGCTTCGGGGCATCGAAGTCGGTCCGTGTGAGCAGGGCGTCGACGTCGTCGATATCGAGGAACGGCCCGTAGTTCCGGAACGAAGAACCTGACGGCACGGTGAACGTCCCGTCCGGGAACACCATGGCGTAGAGCTTGTCGAGGGTTTCGTGCCCCAGCCAGTTGATCCGGTAGTCGTGAGGGTCCGAGGTGACGCGTTCTCGCAAGGCCGCGAACTCGTCATCGTCGACGATCAGGTCGTCCCACACCACGTTGGGATCCATGGAGCGGGGGAATGCTTGGAAAACGTTGTAGAAGAGGCGGCCCGGCAAGCGAGCGGCTCGACCGTCGAGGAGCCGGGCGACGTTCACCACGTCATCGATGTTGAATCGGGTCACAGGTGTCGCCACCTTCACGTCGATGTCGGGATGGAGTTCGAGAAGATCGAGTGCCTTCATCACCGCGGCGAAGTGACCCTCCTTCTTCGTGAGGCTCGACACGGCCTCGGTCGATCCGTCGAGGGGGAGGGAGACGAGATCGATGTGGGCACCGTGGGAGTCGAGGAATGCCGCGTCGAGTTCGTCGCCGGTGGTCGACACCGCCACCTCGAGACCGCCGTCGGCCGCATGGTCGATCAGCGTGCCGATGTCT
This sequence comes from Acidimicrobiia bacterium, assembly GCA_030599515.1. Lineage (GTDB taxonomy): Bacteria > Actinomycetota > Acidimicrobiia > Spongiisociales > UBA5794 > JAHEEL01. The sequence goes on along the minus strand of JAUVNV010000079.1, from coordinate 4,983 downwards.
TCCCGCTTCAGCGGATCCCCGCCGGTGAACACGATCCGTCGGGCACCACTCGACGCGATCTTCTCGATGATCTTGAGGGCGGTGTCGGTGTCGACGGCGGGGATGTCCATCGGACCCCAGCAATAGGCGCACTCCTGGCTGCACTCCGAGGTCACGTGGAAATCGAACGTAGTGACTTCGGCCATCGATGCACCTCCCCCGGCGACTACCAGAACCGTATCACGACGACGATGGCGTCTGAAGCGGTATGCGGCGCGGTCTATCGACCGTCTCGTCAGGAGGGGCGCGATCCGCCACCGAATGTATCCCCACTCCGGATCTCAGCGACCACAACTCGAGTCCCTCCGCTCTGCGCGCGGCCTCGACGCTCCGGCGCAGTTCGGGGTGGTGTGCCCCCTCCCAGTAGACCTTCTCACACGACGAGCAGACGCGGAATTCGTCAATCTGCTCGCGCGTCCCTTCCGGCAGTCGGTGTGCGATCGCCTGCTTGTCGACCGGGACCAGCATCCCGTTGCAGGCCATGCAGCGGGTGAACGGGTCGAGTCGATCGGCCAGGTGGAAACGCCGGACGACCTCGGTCACCTGTTCCCTCGGCTCGGTCCCTCGCACGAAGTAGCCGTGAGTCACCGCGCCGCGTTTGAGCAGGCCGACGTGGCGGGTGAGGATGATGCGTCGCTCGACGGTCGAGATCCGTACGAGTTCGGGATCGTCCCGGTCCCTGTCGTAGAGCGTGTCGAAGCCCAGCAGGCGAAGGAACAGCGCCAGTCGGCCCAGATGGCCGTCGGCGACGAACCGGATGTCCCGCAGCAGTTCCGGTCGCACCTTCACGATCGGTGCGATGTCGAACGATTCGAACACGGGGAAGACGGCGACGCGATCGCCACCCCGGACGAGATGGGAGAAGTCGACGGAGCGGCCGTTGACGACGATCAGGTCGACCACGGTGTGGGGGACACCGCTGGATTCGATCGCGTCCTTGACGCTGTCCGCCCCCTCCGGCGACCCAGCGGTCTCCTATCCGCTGACCTCGTGCTTGAACGACAGCTTGACCTTCGTGCGAAACGCTGCGACCGATCCGTCGTCGGCGATCTGGAGATCGAGTTTCTCGACCTCGGCGATGCGGAGATCCCGCAGCGAGCCACCCGCTGCGTTCACCGCCGTCAGCGCTGCATCCTCCCAGGAGCTGTCACTCGTGCCGACGAGTTCGACGATCTTGTACACAGATCCCATGGCACCTCCACACTCGGGTCCTCAGTCGAGCATACGCCCCGCTCCCGAACCGCGGGCCCTCGTTATGGCTCCGCTCGTGGGTCCGCGCCCGCCTGCGGTCAGCGGCGACTCCAACTCCACCGGGTCAGAGCGGCGCCGCCGACGAGCGTTGCCGCACCGATCACGATCCAGGTTCGGCTGCCGGTCATGAAGCTCTGCGGAACGAGCCGGGAGTTGAGTCCCTGGAGCACCCAGACGGCGCCGATCAGGGCGAGGACGATTCCGACGACGATCCCGGCGATCCGCATACACGGAGCGTAGGCCCCGAGTTCATTGTCTGAGACGGTCCGATGCCGGTCAGCCCTTCACCACGCCGAGCGGCCGAAGTCGGGCAACCCGGGCGGCGAGACCGGCGGCTTCGCAGACCCGGGCGACTTCGTCGACGTCCTTGTACGCGTACGGTGCCTCCTCGGCCAGGAGCCTCACCGAACCCGGGCGGACAGCGATCCCCGCCGTCTCCAGGTCTTTGCGCACGTCGGCTCCAGTCGCCTTGCGCTTCGCGGCGCTCCGGCTCATGAGGCGTCCGGCGCCGTGGGCCGCCGAATCGAACGCCGGGTTGTCGGTCACGCCGCGCAGCACCCACGAGGCCGTCCCCATGCTGCCGGGGACGAGGACCGGCTGGCCGACGCTCCGCAGACCGTCCGGCAGCTCGGGGTGGCCGGGACCGAACGCCCGGGTCGCTCCCTTGCGATGCACACACAGGTTCCTCGGTTCGCCGGCGACGACGTGGGTCTCGAGCTTCGCCAGGTTGTGAGCCACGTCGAAGACGAGGTCGAGGCCGAGAGCGTCCGGCGAGGTTCGTAGCGTCGCAGCGAACGCCTGTCGGGCTTCGTGAGCGAGGATGTGCCGGTTCGCCCATGCGAAGTTCGCCGCCGTCGCCATCGCACCGAGGTAGGCCTGCCCTTCCCGGGACCGGACCGGGACGCAGGCCAGTTGACGGTCGGGGACGTTGATGTTGTGGCGGGCCATGGCGGGGCCCATCAGCTTGAGCTGATCCTGGCAGGTCTGATGGCCGAGGCCCCGGCTCCCGCAGTGGATCATCACCGTGAGCGTGCCGAGCCGGAGACCAAACGCTTCGGCTGCCACCTCGTCGAGGATCCGGTCGACGATCTGCACTTCGAGGAAGTGGTTCCCGGCACCGAGCGATCCGAGTTGTCCTCCGCCTCGCTTGCGGGCCTGGGGGGAGACGAGGTCGGGTCGGCCACCGGCAGACGTGCCCCGTTCCTCGCACCGGTCGAGGTCGCGGTCGGTGCCGTAGCCGGCGTCGAGTGCGGCCCGTGCGCCGTGTTCGAGCACGTCGTCGAGCAGGCCCCGCACGGCGATTCCTCCCTTCCCGGTCCCGCGCGGGGTGCGAGCGTCGAGCCCGGACATGATCTGGGCCCCGTGCCGGGTGAAGTCCGCCACGGTGAGGTGAGAGGAGAGGAGCCGGACACCGCAGCAGATGTCGAAGCCGACGCCGCCGGGTGAGACGACACCCCCGTTGTCGACGTCGGTTGCCGCAACGCCCCCGATCGGGAAGCCGTATCCCCAGTGAATGTCGGGCATGGCGTACGAGGCGCGGACGATGCCGGGGAGGTGCGCCACGTTGGCTACCTGGTCGACCGCCCGGTCTTCCCTAGCCTTCACCATCAGGGACTCGCCGGCGAACACCACGCCGGGGACCCGCATGCCACCCGAACGAGGGATGGTCCATGTGTAGTCGGTGGTCCTCTCCATCTCCATCCTTCGATCATGCCACGCCGCACCCGACACCGGAAGGGGATCCCGGCTCACACGTCGAAGATCACGATCACTCCTTCCCGTAGATGGTGGCAACCTGGATAACGCGTGTGACAGGAGGTGAGTAGAAAGTAGAAAGTAGAAAGTAGAAAGTAGAAAGTAGAAAGTAGAAAGTAGAAAGTAGAAAGACAAGAGCTGCCAGCCAGACGGGATACGGACTACCGGATACCGGATACCGGATACCGGATACCGGATACCGGATACCGACCCGCCATGAGACCCGCAACGGACCGCTGGTACTGTGTCCTCATGACGTCCGGGCAGCCAGCCATCAGCGTTTCGGGCCTGGTCAAGCGTTTCGGATCAACGGTCGCACTCGACGGCGTCGACCTCCGGGTCTCGAGCGGGATCGTGTACGGGTTCATCGGCCCCAACGGTGCCGGAAAGACCACCGCTCTGCGCATCCTCGCCGGTCTCCTCAACGCCACCGCCGGCTCCGCGAGCGTGTTTGGGATGGACGTGCGCCGGCGACGAAGGGCGGTGCAGGCCGAGATAGGGTTCCTGCCCGGCGAGGTCCGCCTCTATGAGGAGGCATCCGGCCGAGAGAATCTCCGTTTTCTCGCCGCCCTGCACGGCATGCCCCCGGGTCGTCAGGCCGAGATGCTTGAACGGTTCGAACTGTCCACGAAGGTGCTGGACCGCAAGGTGCGGACCTACTCGCGGGGGATGCAGCAGAAACTGGGGATCGTCTCCGCGTTCCAGCACGATTCTCCCCTCCTGGTTCTCGACGAGCCCACGGAAGGGCTGGATCCCCTGATGCAGGCGACGTTCGTGGAACTGATCGAAGAGGAGGCGACGAGCGGGAAGACGGTTCTTCTCTCCAGCCACGCTCTTTCCGAGGTGGAGCGCACGTGTGACCGTATGGCGATGGTGAGAGGAGGGAGCATCATCTTCGAGGGAACCCTCGCCGATGTACGGAGCCAGGCGTTGCGGCGGCTGGACGTTGTGTTCGGTGAGCCGGTTGAGCTGTCGTGGCGGGAGATGGAGAACGTTGTCGATGTGGAGGGAACGACCCGTCACCATGTGGTGACCTTCACCGGTAACCCCAATGCCCTGCTCCGGCTGGTCGTGGATCTACCCGTGGAGGATCTGACGCTGGCACCGGTGTCGCTCGAGGAGAGCTTCCTCGCCTACTACCGGGAAGGGCCGGCTTGATGTTCGGGGTATTGCTATGGACTGCGTGGCGCCGGCATCGGGTGTTGCGGTGGAGTCTGGCGATCGGCTTGTTCTTGATGGGTCTGCTCCTCGCCGGCACGTTCCAGGCGTTCGGTACCGGTTTCTTGCCCGCCGGGTCCTTTGAGGACAGCTCGGTGATGGGTGTGTTCGACGCTTTCACGGGGAGCTCGGTCAGCATTCTGACTCCGGAAGGGTGGCTGGGCTTCGGCTACGTCCATCCCTTCACCTTGATGCTGCTCGTCGTGTGGATCGTGGTCGGCGCAGCCACGGCGATCGCGCGGGAGGTCGAAGATGGCACCATCGAGTTCCTCGCCTCGCGCCCGGTCGACCGCCGGGTGATACTGGGAGCCCGGATGATGGCCTGGGGCCTGGGGATGGTGGTGCTGCTCGCGGCCGCCTATCTGGGAACCATCGCCGGGATCGTGTTCTTCGACGCGCTGGCCGACTTCTCGCCCGTGCAGGCACTCCTCTTCCCTCTCAGCCTGGTGCCCATGCTGGTGCTCATCGGTGGCGTGGCTTTTCTGGCCACGGCGGCCTCATCGACACGCAGCCGCGTCTACGCGTTCACCGTTGGATTCACCGTCGGGTCGTACTTCCTCAACTTCGCCTCCGGCCTCTGGGGCCCGCTGGAGCCCTTCGCCCCGATCTCGCTGTTCCACTACGTCTCTCCCGGGGAGTGGACCCTCGAAGGAGTCCAGTGGGGACCGGCCATCATCATGGTGGTGATGGGCCTGATGCTGATGGGCGCAGCCATGGTGG
>JAUVNV010000043.1 GCA_030599515.1 Acidimicrobiia bacterium | reverse complement strand
GCGCCATGGAGCTGCTCGTGGACTACGTCCGCACCCGTCCCAACGCCACCGAGGTCACCGTGGGTTCCATCCCCGGTGAGGGCAGCCCGCAACCCTTCTACGAGGATTTCGGCTTCATCGACACCGGCGAGGTGAAGGGCGGCGAATCCATCCTGCGACTGGAGTTGTAGGGCGCGATCTGGATCCTGCCCCAGAGCCTGGACCGGCGATTGCACGCTGCCGATCCGTCTGGTTCCCCGTGCGGGATAGCGGTTTGTCGGGCGATTGCAGATTCACGGTTCCGGTGAGTGTGGCGTGAACATCCTCTCCCGCGTAGCGGGGGAGGTGGCACGACCGCAGCGAGGGTCGGAGGGGGCGGCCGAGCGGCCAGCAGTCTGTGCTTCGCGGCCCCCTCTGCCCTGCCGGGCATCTCCCCCACTGCGTGGGGGAGAATGATGATGGCACCGCGTCCCCGGCAACGAACCGTGGATTGAGGTAGAGGGAGAGGCGATCCGGTCGATCGAGTGATGCTCTTCATCCGCCCTCACGGGTGGGTAGCTCCGCCGGGGGCACGCCGACCAGTGGCGAGCGGATACGGACCGATATCGGCGGGGTCGGGTCTTTGTGACCTCCCATGGTCGGCGAACGGTGAAACGATTCAGGGTGGTAGTTGCCATTGGTCGCGAAACCAGGAGGGATCGCCGTAATGGGCAAGTCAACGTCTGTGACTGTCGAGGATGATGACGTCGTCCGAGACCCGTCCACCGAACCGATCTAGCGCACATGCTCGGATGGCTGTGGTCATGGAGTTGCGCCGGGCCATGATTGGGCACAGCGAGGAGCGGCAACCTCCGATGGGATATCGCCTATCGACGATATAGGAGTCTTGTGGCCCTAGTGGACGGTGATCGATCCCCTTACGGTTGCGGCGGAGGTGGTCGAATGTCAATGAGTATCGGCGGGCCGGTCGCGATTGTTTTCGTGGCGGTGTCCGGGTTGTGGCGGCTTTCGTGAGAATTCGAATCGGGATGGGTCTTACGCTTCTGCTCGCTGTCCTCGCTATTGCCGGTGCGTGCACCGGAGCAGAATCGGTATCTCCGTCCGAGTCTCCCTCTGCCGGTGAACTCACGGGCGTACGGATCGATGTCCATGAAACACCCGACTGAGGATGCTGCTCACAGTGGGTCGTGTACCTACAGGACAACGGAGCAACGGTTGAGGTTCAGGAAGATCCGAACCTTGTGGTGTTCAAGGCAGACGTGGGTGTGCCGATGGACGCGGGTTCGTGTCACACAGCCCTCGTCGATGGATATGTAGTTGAGGGCCACGTCCCGGTAAGCGCCGTGGTGAGATTGTTGGAGACACGGCCTGAAGCGGTGGGTGTTGCGCTTGCGGGAATGCCGGCGGATTCTCCGGGAATGGGCGGTGATGAAGAGACCTGGAACGCTCAACCGGTCATGTTGATCAACCACGACGGGACGCTCGAGCCGTTCGACTACTGAGAAGTCAGGCTTCCGGTCCCGATCGCCTGGACGATGGAGGCGCCTGCAAAGTTCGTGCACGCTAAGAGTTCGAGTTTCAGACGCCCAGGTCGTCGAGGAAGGCATGCACGAGTGCCTCGTAACCCTCGGGATCGGCGTTCCATGCCAGCACGTGGCCGACGCCGGGTGGTGTGACCACCGTGACGAGGTCGGGTCGGACCCGCGCCAGTTCAGCCGACGGTCCGACCGGGGCGGTGTCGTCGCCGGTCCCCTGGATGATGAGGGTCGGGGTGTGAAGGTCCCGCCAGCGCTCGACGTAGTTGAGCGCCTCCCAGTCGATGTCGAACCGCCAGCCGGCGATCCACTTCGCCGTCGAGACCAGGCTCTCCGGCAGCGCGATCGACGTGAAGGGGAGGGTGGTTTGGGCCGCCCCGTGGTCGATCGTCGCTTCGAATTCGAGCATCGGGCTGTCGAGGATTGCGGCGACCGTCTGGTTGCGCAACGGTGACTCGAGCAGATAGGACATCACGTTCGATCCGCCCATCGAGTACCCGACGAAGATGAGATCTTGCCCTCCGTTGGTCCTCGCGTAGCGTGCGGCCGCAGCGACGTCCTTCCACTCGGTCAGTCCGTACTGGTACCTGCCGGACGGGTCGCGGGGAACTCCCGGATCGTTGCGGTAGTCGATGACCATGGCGTGATACCCACGTTCGGCGGCCACCGGCAGGAGACGCAGCGCTTCGTTCCTCGGGGCGCCCTTGCCGTGAACGAAGATCATCCACGTGTCGGTGGAGCCTTCGAGGTACCAGGCGCCGGCTCGACCGACTTCGATCTCGATCTCGATCTCCTCGAACGCGAGTCCCAGTGCCGTGGTCGGATCGCCGGGCCATACGAACGGGTCGAGCCTGACGGCGGATCCCGCCGCCGGAATGGGCTCATCGGGTACGCGGGAGCGACGTACCGTCGATACGCCCCCGGACGTTTCGGCGCTGAGGATGCCGTTGATGAGCGTTGCGTCTGATGCAGTGAGGAGACCGAACAGGCCGTCCTCCGTCATGTTCGCGGCATCGGGGTCGGCTCGTAGAACGACCGCATCGGCTCCTTCCTGATCGAGGGTGATGTCGAATTCGGCGGGTTCCGGCGGGTGCACCTCGAGGGCGCCGGAATAGATCTCGTTCGAGAAGTGCCAGCCGCCGAGGCCGAAGAAGGCGAGCAGCAGTATCAGGACGGCGAGAACGATCCACAGGAGAATCTTCCACGGAGTGATCGAGCGCTTGCGCACGAAGGGTTGTGGAATTGTGGATCTTCCGCTCGATCTCGCCATGTGTCCCCAAACGTTGGCCGTGAGACTGGTTTGAGGCTACCCGCCGTCCGGGTGACCTGCGGGCTTTCCGCTCTCATCAATGGGTGCGCTCGTCGGGATTCGAGTCCATCTGAGTCGATTCACGGCGGTCCGACCGCCGTCGGTTCGGGTCGGCGGTGTTGAGAGGATGAGGTCTTCCCCGCTCCCGGTCCGCAGCCATTCGACGTGCCGGCGCTCGGTTCTTCCCACCCAGTTGGGCATGAGGCTCAACTCGATGTGATGGAGAACGTCATCGCCCTCGATCGTGTACGCGCCGGCATAGCTGAGGTATCCCGCGGCGGCTGCAGCCCGGATGTCGGTCGGGGCGGCGCTCAATGTCCGCGTCGGTGCCGGCGGTCTGCCGACGCTCATCAGCGATGCGTTCATGCGGCCGCCGTCGGTGTAGGTGAGGAGACCGACCGGGTCTCCACCCCACGGGTGCGTGGGGCGTGACTCGTTCACGGTGAAGGTCCACTCGACGAGACGCCAGGTTCCGATGAGACGATGCATTGCACGGACCATACGCGGCCCTCGGGACTCCGGGAGAAGTTTGTGAGACCGGACTCGTTCGGCCCGTCCCGAGTGTTCAGGCGCCGGAGACCCGATTCTCCCCGTCGACGGCGACCACGATCGGAACCGGGGTGGGGCCGTCGTCTTCAACGTCGGCGTATTCGAAGGTCATGATGATGACCAGATCACCCGGCATACCCAATCGCGCAGCGGCGCCGTTGAGACCCACGATCCCCGATCCACGGTCGCCTTCAATCACATACGTGGTGAATCGTTCGCCGTTGTTCACGTTGACGACGTGGATCACTTCGTGGTCGGCGATCCGGGCGGCATCCATCAGATCGCGGTCGAGGGTGAGTGAGCCTTCGTAGTGAAGGTCGGTCTGAGTGATCGACGCCCGGTGGATCTTCGAGCGGAGGAACTGGCGCATCTGGTGACTCCCTGTGTTCGGTGAATCCCTGCGTTGTAGAAGGATATCGGGACTGCATCGAAACGGATCGGTGCCCGGCTCCTCCTACTAGTATAAGGCATGCCTAAACATCGATAATGGGAATCCATAGGCATGGTTCAACATCAAACCGGGACTTCGGAAGCCGAAGAGATGTACCTCATCACGGTTGCGCGAGCAATCGAGGACGGCCGCACCGAACCCGTGTCCATGTCTCACGTCGCGACCCAACTCGACGTGACGGGCGTGTCTGTCAATCAGATGATCCGCAAGCTCGACGCTCGCGGCTACGTCGACTACGAGCCGTACCGGGGTGTGTCGCTCACCGGGCGCGGCCGGATCGTTGCTTCCTCGATTCTCCGACGTCGTCGCCTCTGGGGCGTCTTCCTCTCCGAGCAGCTCGGGTTGAGTCCGGCACGCGCCGACGACATCGCCTGTGATCTCGAGCATGTGACGCCGGACGACGTCGCGGATCTGCTTTCGGGGTTCCTCGGGGATCCATCGTCGGGACCTCAGGGGCGAGCTATTCCGACCGGCGCCGACGAGGTCTCGCTGCCGGCGGCCGAGCCGCTCTCGATGATTGCCGCCGGGACGCGCGCATCCATCGTCGCGGTCGATCTGCCGGATGCGCTTGCGGCATTCGTCGCCGATCAGGGATTGACTCCTGGTGTTTCGATCGAGGTGCTCGGCGTCGGAAAGCGCGGTGACCGCCTGGTAGCGATCGACGGTGCATGCCTTCATCTCGGCACCGACATCGCAGACGGCATCCGCATGGAGATCCGATGACGGCCGGAACGATGCCGCTCGGTCGCCTTGCACTTGGTGCCACCGGCATCGTTGTGGGGTACAGCTCCGATGTCGGAGTCCGGCGCTTCATCGAGATGGGATTCGTGCCCGGAACCCGCGTCACAGCGATGCGTGCAGCGCCGCTCGGCGATCCCGTCGAATACGCGGTCATGGGCTCTCGGGTCGCCATTCGACGGGTCGACGCCGACCTCGTGATCGTACGGGCGGCCGACTGATGGCTGCGCACGAGCACCGAGATCGGTCCGCGACCGCCGCGGGGTTGACGGTAGCCCTCGCCGGCAATCCGAACACCGGCAAGTCCTCGATCTTCAATCTGCTCACGGGAGCGAAGCAACACGTCGGGAACTGGCCGGGGAAGACCGTCGCCAGGGTCGACGGATCGTTCCGCTACAACGGTCACACCGTCGACGTCGTGGACCTCCCCGGCACGTACAGTCTCAACGCCTCGTCCCCTGAGGAGATGATCGCCAGGGACTACCTGGTGAGCGGCGGGTCCGACGCGGTGGTTGTGGTTGTCGATGCCGCGAATCTCGAACGCAACCTCTATCTCGCGGTCCAGGTCCTCGAGACCCGAGTCCCAACGATCCTCGTGCTGAACATGACCGATGTGGCCACCTCGCGCGGGATCGACGTCGACCCCGTTGAGCTCTCCGTCCGTCTGGGTGTCCCCGTCGTGCCGATGGTGGCTCGCTCCGGTGACGGACTCGAGGACCTAAAGGACGCCGTCGTCGCGATTGCGGCGTGGGACGGGGTCTCGTGAGCTCGTTCCGGATCGACTACGGTCCCGAGGTCGAGGCAGCGATCGACCGTCTCACTCCTGCGATTGGCGACGCGTCCGAGATCGCCGATCGATTCGACGACCGCTGGCTCGCCGTCGCCCTTCTAGACGAGGATCCCGGCCTCACCGAACAGGTCGAGCAACTCCCCGGCGGCGACGGGATCCTCCGGCTTCGAGATCAGTTGCTGGCCGATCTCCGCACAGCGATGGGTACGTCTGCCGACACGGCGATCGCCGGTGCCCGCTTCCAGACGGTCAACGACATCGTCCGGTCGGTGACCGACATGACACGGAAGCGGGAGCGCACACGGACCGATCGAATCGACGCCGTTGTGACGAATCGATTCCTCGGGATTCCGATCTTCCTTGCCGCGATGTGGGTCGTGTTCAAGATCACCGCCGACGTTGCCGGCGCCTTCCTCGAATGGATCGACAGCACGGTCTCAGGACCGATCGACCATTTCGTGCGGAGTGTGGTGGGGGGCGTGGGCCTCGGTGGTACCTGGATCGAGAGCCTCCTGGCGGACGGCGTCGTGGCGGGATTCGGTGCAATTCTCGTGTTCATTCCCGTGTTGTTCTCGCTCTACCTGGCGCTCGCCTTCTTGGAGGACAGCGGCTACATGGCGCGGGCAGCGTTCGTGATGGATCGAGTCATGAGCAGCGTCGGACTGCAGGGGAAGAGCTTTCTCCCGATGCTGGTCGGCTTCGGTTGCACCGTCCCGGCGGTCTATGCCACGCGTACCCTTGAGAACGAGAGGGATCGAATCCTCACGACGCTGCTTGTGCCGTTCATGAGTTGCGGAGCCCGCTTGCCGGTCTACGTGATCATGGCGTCGGTGTTCTTCCCCGAGTATGCCGGGCTTGCCGTGTTCGGTATGTACCTGCTCGGCATCGCGGTCGCGATGCTGGTCGGGTTCCTGCTGAAACGATCCGTACTCCCGGTCACCGATCCGATGCCTGCGATCATGGAGATGCCTCCGTACCGGCTGCCGACATTCCGGTCGATCTGGTTCCACACCTGGACACGGACCCGTGCCTTCCTCAGAGAAGCCGGTTCGATCATCTTCATCACAACGATCGTCGTCTGGCTCCTCATGGCGATCCCCGTTGGGGGGAGTGGCTCATTCGGGGATACCGATGTCGACGAGTCGGCGTTCTCGTCGGTGGCGGGTGCAATCGCGCCTGTTCTCGAACCCGCGGGCTTCGGATCCTGGGAGGCGACCGGGGCGCTCATGTCCGGTTTCGTTGCGAAGGAGGTGATCGTCTCGACGATGGCGCAGGTCTACGGCGTCGAGAGTGCCGAGGTCGCCGAGGACCCGGCGATCATCGACTCCGTCGTGGAGATCTTCACGGGATTCGGCACCGCAGTGGTCGATGCCGTGAAGTCGGTTCCCGGCATCTTCGGGATCGATCTCACGACCAGCGGAGAAGCGGATACGCCGAGCGGACTCTCCGCGTCGATCGGGGTCGGGTTCGAGGAGAGCAGCGGTGGCCACGGCTCCCTCGCTGCACTGGCGTTCATGGTGTTCATCCTCGTGTACACGCCGTGCATGGCGACCGTCGGTGCGATCCGTCACGAGATCGGAACCCGCTGGATGTGGTTCAGTGTCATCGGTCAGACGGCCCTTGCCTGGGTGATGGCCGTCGGGGTCTTCCAGATCGGGAGATTGGTGGGACTGGGATGACGGTGCTCGACCAACTCATCGACGAACTCCGTGCCGCCCGCGGACCCATTCGCACGAACGATCTCGCCCGCCGTATCGGCGTCTCCGAACCGGCGCTCGACGGCATGATCGGCGTGCTCACTGCCAAAGGCGTGTTGAGCGTGCCGTCCGACTCGATGCCGACCGAAGCGATCGCCTGCTCCGGCGTGGCCTGCGGAGCGACCTGCGTCGGTCTCGAAGCGTGCCCTTTCATCGCGAACGTCCCGGAGACCTACACGCTGGTCATCGAATCCGCGGCTGCCACACCGGGTACCGGTAGCGCGGAGTAGTAAGCAGTAACCGGTAAGTAGCAAGTAACGGGCTACGGGCTAAGGGCTACCGATCGCGGTCGTCGTCGACACGCGCGGGTCGGCTTCTCCTCGAATCTCACCGTCGATCGTGATCGTCGACACCGGCCCCCATCCCGGCTCCCACGGTTCCGCCGGTTCGACGGCGTGGCCTCTTCGGATGAGCCCTGTGATCGTGGATGCGGCATACCGGGGCTCGTACCGGATGGTGGGCAGGTCGTTCGTCCTGAGAGCATCGATCGACCATCGAGGCAATAGCTGTGCCTCGTCGGGATCGGCTTCCGCCCACAGTTGGTTCGCCGCTACCTGCGCGAGGAGTTGCGGCTGATGGTCCCCTCCACGTGTTCCGAGAACGAGGCGCGCTCGGTCGCCGTCCGTCCAGAGGGTGGGTGCGAGCGTATGGAGAGGGCGTCGCCCTGGTGTCAGTTCGTTCGGATGGCCGGGGCGGAGATCGAACCCGGCGCCACGATTGTGGAGCCATACACCGGTGGCCCCCGCCGAAATGCCGCTACCGATACCCCAGAAATTCGACTGGATGAACGACACGACCATGCCTTCGCTGTCGCGCGTCGTGAGGTAGGCAGTTCCCCCGGGCGCAGCAGTCGGAACGGGCCACCGTCGGGCGTGCTCTCGATCGATCAGCGCTGCGCGATCAGCGAGACGTGCAGGGTTGAGGAGCTGCTCCGCTGACAGGGGCGCGGTATCGGGATCCGTCGTCGTATCCGCCCGCTCCCATGCGACGGCGCGGTAGGACTCGATCAGGGCATGCTGGAAACCGGGATCGGAGGGATCACGGCTTGGTTCGAGCATCTCGAAGATCCGCAGTGCCGCGAGCGTGATCCACCCTTGACTGTTTGGGGGCACCGTCCAAGCGGTGAGGCCGAACACGTCGGTCGATGCCGGGGCGACCCACTCGATCTGCCGTTGCTCGAGATCCTTTCTCGTGATCACTCCGTCCGTCGCTCGGATGATTCCGTCGGCGATCGGACCGCCGTAGAAGGCTGAGCGTCCGTCGGTCGCGATCGCACGGAGCGTCGCGGCGAGGGCGGGTCGGTGCAGCGTCGCTCCCGGCCTGGGAGGATCGCCGTCGGGGTAGAGCGCGGCCGCCGACGGCTGCGCGCTGATCTGGCCTTGCAGGCGCTCGAGGGAGTCGGCGAGCTCGAGAGAAGTCGGGAATCCGTCCTCTGCCCGACTGATCGCTGGGGCGAGATCGTCGGCGAGCGTGAGGGTCGAGAATCGTCCGATGAGTGCTTCCCATCCGTCTACGCATCCAGGAACGGTGATGGACCAGTGGCTTCGGATGGGGATCTCGGACAGGCCCTGGTCACGCAATGCTGCTGCCGAGGCGCCCGATCCCGCACGACCGGAAGCGTTCAGAACGGTCGGTCGTTCGTTGCCGGGTTGGTGCACGATCGCGAAGAGATCGCCACCCGGTCCGCAGGTATCCGGTGCCACCACTGCGAGCACGGCGTCGGCGGCGATCGCCCCATCGACCGCAGTACCCCCATGCTCCATGATCAAGAGAGCGGCTTCGGACGCCAGGTGATGAGGACTCACGGCCACCGCCGCGTTTCTCGGAAGGGGACCAGTCGATGTCGGCGCCTTCGGCGGGCGAACGTGCGGGCCGGTCACGCCTTGATACGTTCGATCCGTCGATTCAACGCACCGAGGACGGCCTTGACCGTTGCCTCTCCGTCGTCACCTGATGAGAGCGCCGAGCCAACCGTGAGGTGCTCGCCGCCGCCATCTGCGCTGACCACTATCGCGACGATGACGCGGCGTGATCCGACGATGGTCACACTGACTGCATCGAGGGCTATCGGCGGGACGCCGTCGAAGGTTCGCTCAACGGCATCGATCGTCGCTTCGCCGATGAGGCGAAGCCGAGTCGAGGCGACGGCCGGTCCGACAGCGGCACCGGTGCGGTTCTCATCATCGAATCGGAGCGTGACCTTCAACGTGGTTCTCGTTCCGTTCGGTTCCTCGCTCACACCGACGAGCGCAGGCCTCGTGGATGCTCCACCGTTCATATCGGTCGGGCTGATCTGAACGACCGACACGACGCGGCGGTCGATGGTCGCACCGAATCGGGCCATCGCCAGTGACTGTACATCGCGCACGACCTGCTTGGCGGGCTTGCCCGATGCGGCGATGACATGCACTTCCGAGACGCGTGGACCGTCGGTGACAACGCGGACAGCATCGACCGAATCGAGGTGGGTGATGGACTCTTCGAGTTCTCGATGATTGAACGCCATGATGGCGAAGGGTAGCCCGTAGCAATGACGAGTGGCGCCTTCGAGAGAGCGAAACGCTTGTCAGATGGCGCCGTAGCCTTTAGCGTGGTGTTCCTCGCTGCAGCGATGTGGCGGGTGCCCTTGGGCGGGCCAGTCGATCGCGTGTGCCGAAAGGCACTGTTCTCCGGTGGGGCCGGGCGAGCACCTAGATAGTTCAAGGTTCCGGACGTCCTTGCAGGCGCTCGGGATTGGGTAGGGGAACCCGGGTTTCGGATCAACCTCAGCGAAGCGGAACTGCAATCCGTGAGCGACGTCTATGTCGTGATCGAGTGCATATCACCGGAGAGGTTCGTGAAGAACAAATTGGTCAGACTCGGTTTGACAATATCGGGCCTCGCCGCCGCCCTCGTGGCCGGCGCGGCAAACCTTAGAATCGGCTAAGTAAGCACCCGGGTGACCCCAACCCAAACCTCTCAACGGAGTCACATTGTCACGAGCCGCCGTCCAACGGCAACACAGAGCGAAGATCCAGCTTGCAGCTGGACTCGGTGCGCTTGGCGTTGCCGTGTTGGCAGCCCTGTTCTGGCTCCAACCATTCCCTGATCAGGTGTGGCTCTGGGCTCTCTTCACGGTGGCTTTCGTCTACTTCGAGTGGAACGCAGTCGAGGTCAACGACCGGCTCTTCGCAAGCCCATCGATCATGGTGCTCCTCACAGCAGCGGTTGCGATCGGGCCGGAATCGGCGATGTTGGGCGTGGCAACGATGGCTGCTCTTGGAGCCGTCGTGCCGGCCGACATACAGCAAAGGCGTTGGTTCCAACCGATCGCGAACTTTGGTCAGATGACGGTGACTGCAGCGTTGTCGACCGGTACCCTCGTGGCGGTTCTCATGCTGCCCGGGCCGGGATCGGCGGCTGGTTTCGAGCAAGCGGACCTCTGGCGGATCGCCGTGGGCTCGGCCCTTGCTGCCAGCGTCTACGGCGTCGTGCAGTATCGCCTGGTGCTCTTCGCCGTGAGTCGTGTCTACGGACGTCTCGAAGTGCGACCGTGGTCGCACATCGGGGCCATCCTCCTTCCCATGACCGGTATGGGTTTTCTCGGGGGCCTGCTCGGCGCGACCTACCTCGTGATCGGGACCGCCGCCTTGCCGCTCATCGCCGTCGTGTTCTTCGTCGGGTACATGGCGTTCGAGTCGTATGCACGGCTTCGCGAGGCCCAGGAGTCCACGATTCGAGGATTCATCAAAGCGCTCGAAGCCAAGGATCTCTACACGCGAGGTCACACCGAGCGTGTCGCTCGCTTCACCGAGATGATCGGCAAGCAGATGGGATTCGACGGTACGCAACTCGAGCGACTCAGATGGGCGGCCCTCATCCACGACGTCGGCAAGCTCGCCGTTCCTCGCGAACTCATCCGCAAACGTTCTCGCCTCACCGACGAGGAGCACGAGACCATGCAGACGCACGTTCACTTCGTTGAGGAACTGCTCGAAGAGGTCGACTTCCTGCAACCGATGATCGAGATAGCCTCGAACCATCATGCTCACTACGACGGGAACGGGTACCACGGCACCGGGCACGAACACGGCGACATGCCATCGAAGGAGGCCTGCATACTGGCCGTCGCCGACACGTTCGACGCCATCACCTCGACGCGCTCCTATCGCGTGGCCCTCACCCAGCCGTACGCGTACGCGGAGTTACGCCGCCACGCCGGTTCCCAGTTCGACCCCGAGGTCGTCGAAGCGTTCATCGAAGGCATGGAGAATTCCGGCCATCGCTACGGATCGAAGGTAGAACTCACCGACGAAGAGGCCAGGGACATCGCCGAGGAAGGCCTTGAGGCGATTCGCGTGGCCGATCAGATCCACGGTCGGGACTTCCCTCTGGCGCCGATCGCGAAGGATGTCGACAATGGCTGAATCGCGACTCCATCGGCTCTCCCTCATCGTTCTCGGGGCGATCACGGTGCTCGGTGCGGCGGCCGTCGTCTTCGTCGTTCGTTCCGGCGAGGTGTGGAGCGCGACTCTGTTCTGGGCCATCGCCATCGCCGGCATGCACTACCTCTCGGTTCCGACACCGTCGGGGAAGCACATCAACCTTGCGATTGGACCGGCCGTCGCCGCCGCCATCCTCCTCCCCTCCACCTTGGCGGTGATGGCGGCGTACTCGGTTGGCCTGGTCGGCGGGTGGGCAGTGCTCCGGTGGCGGTCAAACACCGATCGCGACGCTGACTCCGACTACGTGGCCGAGTCCATCTCGATGGTCGCTTTCGGGGTCGTGGCTTCTTCGGGCTTGACCGGGCTCTCCGGGTCGTCTCTCCCCCTCGCATGGGAGCAGTTGCTCTCGGTCATTGTCGGCGGATCTGTGTGGTTCGTTCTGCGAGCGCTCGTTTCTGCATGGGTTGGTACTGAGCGCGATGATCTCGCCTCGCGCTACCTGTGGCTCCTCGCTCTCGAGGACTGGACCGTGGCGTTGGCGATCTTCACCGGCGGGGCGCTGTTCGGGATGACGTGGCCGTTGATGGGCATCTGGGCCTTCCCGGTTGCGATTCTTCCGTACGCCTTCAGCCACCTCGCCTTCGTGCGGTACGACTCCACTCGTATCACCTACGGTCAGATGATTCGCGCTCTCGCTCAGATCCCGGAGGTCGCCGATCTCGCTCCTCGCGGGCACTCGACGCGAACTGCCGATCTTGCGGTGTCGATGGCTCGTGAGATCGGGCTTCATCCCAACGAGGTGACCGAACTCGAGTATGCGGCCCTGATGCACGACGTCGGCCGTATCACGCTGACCGAACCGGCGATTCTCAAAGCTGGATACACGGACGAGGACATCGCCCGTTGGGGAGCACAGATCATCGCCGAGGCTCCCTACCTCCAGGAGGTGTCGGAGTACGTCAGGGTGCAGCACAGTCCGTTCCGACGGCCGGGAGAAGCGTTAGACCCGGATGTTCCGATGATCTCCAAGATCATCAAGGTTGCAAGCGCGTACGACCAGGCCGTGCACGAGATGCACCTCTCGCCGCTAGAGGGCCTCGAGCGAATCCACCGCGGGTCCGCTTACGACTTCGATCCCGAAGTTTCGGCGTCGCTGCGGCGGGTTCTTGCTCAGCGGGGCGTTATCGCCGCGTAGGAGTACGGCGGTTCGTCGGCCGGCTCATCCGCGATTGGCGGCGGACCCCGGAGTTCCCTCGACGCGGTGAGCGAAGAGCCGGACCGGACGACGGATCTGGTCTTCGAGGAACACGCCGACACCGATCGCGAGGAACACGTCGCCCATCGAGATGACGCTGCGCGGGAGAGGGATGATGTCGGCGAGGAACGCCACGCTAGTCTCCTCGGTGAGAACCACGTGCTTCGCTCCCAGGACGACGTCAGCCGAGCCTCCGGCCAGCTTCACCGCTTCGAGCATCACCGGCATGCCGCCGTTCGCGGCGATGACAGTGAAGTTCATCAGGATGCCGATGCCTGCGACCCAGAGGCCGGTCATGTGCCGATTGAGCCAGACGAAAAGCAGGAGTGGGGCATACGACGT
>JAUVNV010000004.1 GCA_030599515.1 Acidimicrobiia bacterium | reverse complement strand
CTCGACGAGATCGCCGCCGACCGCCTCGAACAACTCATCGCCGACGCGATCGCGCACAGAACGCGCGCGGAACGAGGAGTGGAGTTGTAGGGAGACGATCCCCAAACGAAGCGCATCCCTTGGGACACAAGGGCTGCTGATCGGTGGAGGTGACGGGATTTGAACCCGTGGCCCCTACGTTGCGAACGTAGTGCTCTGCCGGACTGAGCTACACCCCCGGACGAAGCGGCAGTGTATCAGGCGAGGATGGGCAGCGGCAGCCCTATTCCGCCCACTCGACGTCGAATCCGACACGATCCGGATGCGAGTGACCGTTGGCACACGTCACTCGTTCGTCCACGGACTCCTCGATCGGTTCGGACTCCACAACGAAGACCGGCTTGCCGTCGCTGGACCGGGATCCCGCGATTCGGCGAGTTGTCACGGTCGTCCAGACGAGACGAACATCCGTGGACGAACATACGGGACAGGCCGGTGCAGACATAGGTTCAACTCCCTCCGAGATCAGTGCGCAGCCGCTCCTGGACGACGGCCGTCGTCAGGTCCGAGCGGCTCCGTTCGATCAGGGATCGTGCCACATCTGTCGTGCGGCGAAGCCCGGCCGTCATGCCATCGGGGTAGTCGAGCGATGTCAGGAGGTCGAGAACCGCGTCCATGGAAACGAACGTGGCCTCTGCGTCGGCGATTCTGCCGGCCCTGAGATAGTCCAGCATGCGGCGCCGCTGCTCCCCGACGGCTTCCCCGAGACCCTTCAGATAGGGCACGGAGTGGACACCGATGACGGCCGGGAGCGGCAAGGGTTCTCCTGCCAGGAGCGCAGCCGTGAGGACGCCTTCCGCGTACTCCTTCACCGCGTCGTAGAAGAACCCGGCGTGATAGATGTCCTGATGATCCGAGAGTGGAGCCTCTGCCTCGGTGATCAGTGAGCGAGCCTCAGCGAGGAGCTGGTCGGCGCGATCGGTCTCGCCGCGATGGAGGGAACGGATGGCGTTCGCCGATGTGCGGATGATGATCCGACAGTTCTTCAGGGCGAGCTCGCGCGCTGCGTTCTTCTGGTCGAGATCGGAACGAACGGCAGCTTCGATCGCGGAGAGGTCGGGAGGGCCGCTGGTCACAGTGTCAGCCGGCGATGACGCGAACCGTAGGCGGCGCCTCTTCGAGTTCGAGATGTTCGGCGGTCGTCGGGCCTGCGGAGATCGACGTCGGGATCTGAACGACCGGCGCTCGGCGCACGGTCCTGGGTTGCTTCGCGGCAAGGATCATGGCCACGTAGCCGCCAACCGCCATGTCGACAACGATGGTGATGGCAAGCCAGGTGACGCTCGTCCGAAGAACTGCGATCACGAGCGAGGCAAGGGCGGTAGCGAGCAGAGCGATGAAGATCCGCTGTCGGCGCATCTGGGCGTGTTGCTGGGCGTAGGCAGGGCTGCCGACCTGAGCCACGGTGACACTGGCCAGCTTCTCTTTCGACCGCGCGAACGCGCGGGTCGTTGCCCGCGGGTTCTCCCGCCGATGATCGAA
Organism: Acidimicrobiia bacterium; assembly: GCA_030599515.1. Classification (GTDB taxonomy): domain Bacteria; phylum Actinomycetota; class Acidimicrobiia; order Spongiisociales; family UBA5794; genus JAHEEL01. Next base: position 26,941 of record JAUVNV010000004.1, on the reverse strand, counting down.
GAACGAGGGCAGCAGGAATGCCGCCCACGCCCCCGCGATGAGGATGAAAAAGATGATGCCCATCAGTTGTACTCCGCCGCTTGATCGAGCGTAGGCCCGTACCAGGCGACTTCGAAGCATTTGCCCACTACTGAACTAGGCATTGTGGTCCGATGATTCGTTTACTAGCAAGTCCAATCCATGGGTCAGTGCCGGGAGAATCACCGTGAGGGACTCCTCGACCCCCTTCACAGACCCCGGAAGATTGACCACGAGCGTCCGATCGATCGTGCCGGCGACCCCTCGCGAGAGCATCCCGTGGGGGTTCTTCCCGAAGGTCGCCGCTCGCATTGCCTCCGCGAGTCCCGGCGCTTCGCGCTCGAGAACCATCCTCGTGCCTTCCGGCGTGAGATCTCGCGGGGTGAGACCGGTGCCACCCGTCGTGACGATGAGATCGACGGTGCCGCCGAGTTCGGAGAGAATCCCGGCGACCGACTCCACACCGTCCGGGATCACGCGACACTCGACGACCTGGATGCCCGCAGACTCGAGCAGCGCCACGGCAGTGGGTCCCGACCGATCTTCGGACCGGCCGGCAGACACCCGGTCCGACACGGTGACCACCGAAGCCGTGCGATCACCCACGACGCCACTCTCCCGACCGACCACCGGACTTCTCGAGGAGGCGCACGTTGCCGATCTCGGCTCCCCGATCGATGCCCTTGATCATGTCGTACAGTGCCACAGCGCCGATGGCTGCCCCCGTCATCGCCTCCATCTCCACGCCAGTCTTGGCCGTCACGGTCGTGGTGACGGTGATCGTCGCTCCGACGCCGGATGGTTCGACGGAGACGTTCACGGACTCGATCGGTAGGGGGTGGCACAGCGGCACCAGCGCCGACGTCTGCTTGGCGCCCTGGATCGCGGCGATCCTGACCGTAGCGACGGCGTCGCCTTTGGGCAGATCACCCGTGAACAAACGATCACGAGTCGATTCGTCCATGTGAACCGTCGCTTCGGCAACGGCTCGTCGTACGGTCACTTCTTTCTCCCCCACGTCGACCATGCGCACGTTCCCCGCATCGTCGAGGTGCGTCAGTTCATCGGTCACCGAGGGCCTCCCTCCGGCTTCTCGCTTCCGGCCAGTGGATCATCTCGAGTTCTACGGTACCGCCGGGCTCGACACGACCGGTACCGGCCGGTACGACCGCGAGCGCATCAGCGAACGCGAGAGCGGATAGAACGTTCGAGGATTGCCCACCCGACTTGCGTGCATGCCATCGACCGTCGCTGTCACGGACGGTGGTGACTCGAACGAACACGGTCTTGCCGGGGTTGGTATCGGCGCCGTCATCGAGAACACCCTCGACGCGATCGCGAAAGAGCCGATCGGCGCCCATCATGGTCAGGAGCGCAGGACGCACGAATTGCTCGAACGACACGAACACCGAGACCGGATTCCCGGGCAGACCGAAGAACGGGACATCGCTCACCGTTCCGAACCCAAACGGTTTCCCCGGTTGCATCGCGATCTTCCAGAACCCGACGTCGCCTCGATCTCTCAACGCGAGCTTGACGATGTCGTAGGCACCCATCGACACGCCTCCGCTCGTCACGATCGCGTCGGCGTCCTTCACGGCCTCTTCGAGGGCGGTCTCGAATGCGCCGACATCGTCGTTGATGATGCCGTAGTCCCTGACCTCGACCCCGAGGTCGGTCAGTAGGCCCTGCATCAGGGTCCGGTTTGAGTCGCGGATCGCTCCCGGCTTCAGGGTCGGGGTCGATGGCGACACGAGTTCGTCACCGGTCGACATCATCGCGACGACCGGTCGCCTCCAGACACGCGGACGCACGCCCATCGAGGCCATGACCGACGCGTGCGTCGCCCGCATCCGGAGTCCGGCATTGAACACCCGTGCGCCGGCCTTCACACTCCCGCCGGCGGGTCGAATGTGATCACCGACCGAAGCCGCTTCCAGGACCCGGACAAGACCCTCATGGCTCCCCTCCGTCATCTCAACGGGGACGATCGCATCAGCGCCGGCCGGGATCGGGGCCCCCGTCATGATCCTCGCAGCTCTACCGCTGGTGAGCGTGACTGATGGCACGGCTCCCGCCGCCACTTCATCCACGACTGCGAGGTCCACCCCCGGGTCCACCGTATCCGCAGCGATCACAGCGAAGCCATCCATCGCAGCGTTCTCGAAACCGGGGAGATCTTCCGGCGCGTCGACGTCCCGGGAAAGGACCGCGCCGATCGCGTCTGCGAAGCCCACGTCGATCTCACCGAGCAGTGGCATGCTATCGAGCACCTCGGCCTGCATCTCAGCGAGTGGGCGCATCATCCGTTCACCTGCCGTTCCGATCCTGTGACAAGCCGCCTCATGTTGGGGGCGTGGCGAACGACGACGAGCATGGCGATGGCAGCAGCCCACACGAGAGACCACCCCCGGTAGCCGGAGAGGACGAAGCCGGGCACATAGAGCGCCATGGCGCCGAGCGACGCGATCGACGCCACCTTGAACACGAGAGTCACGACAAGCCACGTCACGGCGAGCAGAACACCGAAGACCGGAGCAAGGTAGATCGCAGCACCGATCGCGGTCGCGACGCCGCGCCCGCCACGGAACCCGTGCCAAATCGGTGCGATGTGTCCCAGCACGGCCGCGAAGGCGCAGGCGAATGCGAGCACCTCGACCGAAGCCGTGCTCGAGACGATGGAGGCCCAGGCCGCCCCGATCGCCGCGGCGAGCGCCCCTTTGGCGCCGTCGCCGAGCAGAACCAGCGCGGCCGGCCCCTTCCCGAGTGATCGCATGACGTTCGACGTCCCCGGATTTCCGCTGCCCACGGCATAGATGTCGACGCCGAGGATCCTCGGGATGATGACCCCGAAGTCGATTGAACCGACGAGATAGGCGATCACGAGCGGTATGAGCACGTCCACCCGGGGGAGTTTATTCACCTATTCGACGCGAAGGTTCTTCCGCGCGGCCGATGAACGCGCCACAATGGGGGTACGACTTCCCTCCCCGTGGAAAACTGAACGCAGGCCCCCCACCATTCCCCCTGCTTGCGCGAGGTGACCACGGGGAGGGATCCTCTCGTTCAGACCCCTTCCCCGGACGCCTTCCACTCGATACAGTCAACAGGTGTTCTGGTTAGTCCGACCACCGTACGTCCGTTGGGCGGTCGCCGCAGCGATCGTCGTCGCGGCACTCCTGTGGGACCTGAGAGACGGCGCCCAGATTCTGTACCCGTTCGCATCGAGCGCGATCGCAGCCGGCACACCGATCACCGACTCTCAGGTCGTGTGGCGCGGCATCCCGGAAGGCACGATGGAGATGCCGGATCTGAGCGACCCTGTCGCGTCCCGGGATGTGGCAACCGGGGAACCGATCGTGCCATCGGCGGTATCAGGTGCATCGCTGATTCCGGATGGGTGGTGGTCCGTCCCGATTCCGCTCCCGGGAGTAGCGATCCCCGGCACACGCGTACGGTTGGTGGGGATCGAAACGGTGTTCGAGACCGACGGTATCGTCGTCTCCGTCGCCGGAGAAGATCTCCTCTCGTTCTCCGAAACCGGGATGGTCGCCGTCCCCCCGAACTTTGCGGCTGTTGTGGCGATCGCCGCGAGGGACGGAACGCTCATCGTGCTGCTGGATCCGTAGGACCGGCTCCGCCGGGCGTACCCAGTACTCGGTACTGAGTACTCAGTACGCAGACCACGATGCCGCGGTGAGCGCTGGGGAGGCCGTATCCTCCGCTCATGCTTGATGCCATCTTGTGGGGGGCGGTCCAGGGGTTGACCGAATTCCTCCCGATCTCCTCCAGCGGTCATCTCGTCCTCGTGCCTGCGCTTCTTGGACGCGAAGTTCCCGATCTCACAACAGTGGCCATGTTGCATCTCGGCACACTCGTTGCAGTGCTGGCGTACTACCGCAGCGATCTGGCACGCATGGCGCGCTTCGATCGGCCCGCCCGAAGGATGATCACGATCATCGGTATCGGTACAGTCCCGGCAGTGATTCTCGGTCTGGCGTTCGAGAGCAAGCTCGATGAGCTCACCGAACGACCGACGGCCGTGGCGGTCATGCTGATCGTGACCGGTGTCATCCTGTTGGCAACGATGCTGCTCCGCCCCGGGCACAAGACGGCCGAGGATCTGTCGCCGAAGGATGCCGGAATCATCGGCCTCGCCCAGTCGTTCGCTCTCATCCCCGGCGTCTCCCGATCGGGCATGACGATCTCGGCCGGCCTCGCCCGCGGCCTGGAACCAGTCGAGTCGGCTCGCTTCGCCTTCCTCCTCGGTATCCCGGTCATCGCCGCCGCCGGGTTGCTCTCGGTGATTCGGGCGATATCGGACGGATCCGGAATCACGGTTTCGACGATCGTCGGGATGGTCGTCGCCGCCGTCGTCGGCTACTGGGCGATCGCGTTCCTGATCCGCGTGCTGGCGAAGGTGGGCCTGGCCCCCTTCGGTGTGTACTGCATCGCTGCCGGCGCCCTCGGTGTGATCATCCTGTGACCGGTACTGCGTACTGAGCCTGGGTACTGAGTACTCGGGGCTATGCCCCGTAGGCACTGCTCATTCTGAACTGCTCCGCGATGTGGACGTTGACGAGTGCGGGGAGGCCACTCTCCTGGGCTCGCTCGAGAGCGGGTCGGAGCTCGGACGCATCTTCGACGAACTCCCCGTATCCGCCGAGACCTTCGACCATCAGGTCGTAACGACGGATGCCGAGATCGGCCCCGACCATCCGATCCGGATACAGCATCCGGTGGATTGCCTTGATGTTGTTCCAGGCCCCGTCGTTCCCGACAACGCCGACGACCGGCATGCCATGACGGATCAACGAGTCGTACTCCATGCCGTTGAACCCGAACGATCCATCCCCGTACACGATGCCGACCCGAGTGTCGGGCTCGACCGCCTTCGCCGCGAGGGCGAACGGGGCGCCCACACCGAGACACCCGAACGGCCCAGGGTCGAGGAGGCCGCCCGGACGACTCGTGCGAAGCCACTTGGCCGTCGTCGAGACGATGTCGCCGCCGTCCGCCGCGATGATCGAGTCCTCCCCGAAAAACTCGGCGACATCGCGTGCGAACCGCTCAGGATGGACCGGTCCTCCGTCGATGGAGGCCATCTCGTCGGCGACCACCTGCTTCTGCCGCTCGAGAGCGGCGATCTCCTCGATCCAGTCGGCGTGCCCGTCCCCTTCGACGTGATCGACAAGCTGGGCTGCGACCGCTCCAGGATCCGCAACGACACCGATCTGTGCAGGGCGGTTCCATCCGATCCGCGACGGCTCGGCATCGATCTGTATCACCGTCGCATCTGCTGCGACCTTCCTCCCGAAACCGGTCCGGAAATCCCAATCGACACCGAGGGCCAGCACGACATCGGCCTTCCTCAGTGCTTCCGATCGCGTGCGGTTCCCCAAGAGCGGGTGATCCCACCGGAGCGATCCGCGGGCGAGGCTGTTCAGGAACACCGGAGATCGCAGTGACTCGACGAGACCTGCAAGGGCAGCAGTGGGGTCGGCGTACCGGCTCCAACGGTACCCGGTGCCGGCGAAGACGACCGGCCGCTCGGAGCGATTGAGGATGCCGGCGGCCTCGCGGAGCGTGTCCCCATCGAGGCCCGCAGGTCGGTCTGCCCGGTATCCCGATGGCCAGCCCATGGCGTTCTCCTCCACCATCCCCGCCTGGACGTCCCACGGGATATCGAGGAACACAGGACCACCCCGACCGGAGAAAGCGTGGCGTGCGGCAGTGGCGATGTACTCGGGGAGCCGGGACGTGTCGGAGGCCGTGTCGGCCCACTTTGTAATCGAGTGGAAGAGCCGAGGGTGGTCCATCTCCTGGAGGCCGCCACGCAGATCCTCGGTAGTGAGGTGACGCCCGCCGATGAGCAGGACGGGGCTGTTGGCGAACCAGGCGTTGGCGATCCCTGTGACCGTGTCGGTAACCCCGGGTCCTGCGGTGGCGACGACGACACCAAGGCGTCCGGTCAATCGGGCGTATGCGTCGGCGGCGTGGGCTGCGGCCTGCTCGTGTCGTACGTCGACGACGCGAATCCCCTCGGCGACACAGCCATCGATGGTCGGCAGGACGTGACCACCGGTCAGCATGAACACCGTGTCGACGCCCTCGGCCTTGAGGGCCCGAGCGATCGCCTGCCCGCCGTGGATCTTCGCCATCATCGACTCCTACTTCTCGATGAAGTCATTCTGGTCGATTGGGCGAGGTGAACCGCCGCGCGACGAAGGCGGTTGCGTCGAGTACCGGGCATACTTCCCCGACCCGGAGCGTTTCAGCACGGGAATCGGAGAGGACGACGATGTTCAAACGCAAGACGAAAGCACGCAAGATCCAAAGCCTCGACGAGTTGCAGCCCATGGTCGCCTCCGGGCGGCCGGTACTGATCAGCTTCTTCCAGGTCGGGTGTGCACCCTGCCAGGTCATGGATGGCATCGTCAACGAACTCGCCCGCGAGTACGGCGATTCGGCACACGTCGTCAAGGCGGACATCGGTCGAGTTCGCGGAGCCGCAGAGACCTACAAGATCCGATCAACGCCAACGACCGTGCTCATCGCTCGGCCACCGCAGAAGAACTCGAAGAAGGCCCGCAAGAAGGCACAGGGCACGAAGAAGCAGCAAGCGAGTCGCCCGACGCAGCGCTTCCGAACGTCCGGTCTCGTCAAGAAGGACCAGCTTGCGCGCGTGCTCGAATCGAACGGTGCCCGCCGGGTCGAGGTCTAGCCACTCCGGACTCTTGCGTAGATTCCGCCGGCACGATTCCGTAGGTTTCCTACGCCAGAGTCCTAGGTGTAGTCGTAGAAGCCGCGCCCGGACTTCCGCCCGAGGAAACCGGCCTCGACCATCCTCTTCAGCAGCGGCGGTGCTGCGTAGCGGGGATCTCCATATTCGGCCATGAACGACTCGGCGACGGCCAGCATCGTGTCGTTGCCGACGAGATCCGACAACGTGAGCGGTCCCATCGGATAGCCCGTTCCATTCACCATCGCAGCGTCGATGTCCTCACGCGTTGCGAAGCCCTCCTCGAGCATCCGGATCGACTCGAAGATGTACGGGCAGAGCAGCTTGTTCACGATGAACCCGGCCCGGTCCTTCGCGTGAACTACGGTCTTCCCGAGTCGGTCCGAAGCGAACGCTGCCGTCCGACCCACGGTGTCGTCGGATGCCACCACCGTACGGACGATCTCGACAAGGGGCATGATCGTCGCCGGGTTGAAGAAGTGCATCCCCACCACCGACTCCGGCCGGTTCGTTGCCTGAGCGATTCGCGTGACGGGTATCGACGAAGTGTTCGTCGCCAGGATCGCGTCGGGGGACTCCACGATCCGATCGAGGTCACTGAAGATATCGTGCTTGAGATCCTCATTCTCGATGACTGCTTCGATGACGAGATCCCGGCCGGCGAGTGTCTCCCGATCGGTCGAGAACGTCAGCAGCGAGAGCGCTGCTTCACGGGCACCAACCTCGAGTTTGCCCCGATCGACCGCCTTGGCAAGAGACTTCTCGATCCCTGCCTTCGATCGGTCAACGAGGTCATCGTTGACTTCGACGATGATCGTATCGACACCTGCCTTGACACAGACCTCGGCGATCCCACCGCCCATCTGTCCCCCACCAACGATACCGACACGCTCGATGCTCATGCGGACCTCCTCGTGATCGAATCCAGGTGATCAGAAGGTACCTGAGCTTGCCCCCACCCTGCGAATCGAAGCTGACAGCAGACAGCGGACAGCAAGTGTCGGGCTGTTGGCTGTTGGCTATCAGCTGGTTTATGCGTGCCCCGGTGGATTCGGGATCGATGCAAACGCCTGGCGTCTGGCTTCGACGATCTCGTGACCGATCTGCTCGATGCTGTCCATCAGCCAGAGATACGCTGCCTTGCCGGGTCGGTAGTCGGCTTCTGCCATCCCCTGGATCCGGCCCTGCGCCTGGAGTTGCTTCACCTGGCGGTGGTTGTCGACCGGGTCAAGCGTGTAGACGCCGAGCGTCTTGCCGCCGTTCTGGTTCAAGATCGAGAAGCACGGTACGTCGGACGGGCCATCGGCGATGTAGACCATGTGCCGGAGCGGCACACGACGCTCTTCTTCCCCGATTCTGGAGTTGACGTCGACGTCGGTGTTCCGGTTGACACCCTTGTTGATCTCGAACAAGGCCCTGGTCTTGGCGGTGTTGTCGATCGTGTACCCGAGGTGGCTCACCGGTGCTGGGGCCGAAGCGACGGGAAGTTGGTCGAGGTAGCCGGGCGGCGCCGGCGACTCGATGAGCGTGTTCGCCCAGACACCGTCGACGTGGTCGGCGAACACGCTGCCCTCGATCATCGGAAGAATCCCGGTCGAGACGACGTAGTGCTCCACCGAGATGCCCTCGTCGGCGAACTCGGGGATGTCGGACACGTGCCGACGGGATTCGTCCAAGAAGTCGGGCATACCCGGTGCAGGGACCAGTGCAGCCCCGAGTTCGCGCAAGCGTTCGTTCGTGAGTTTCTTGAACGCCCCCTCCCTCACATACGTGAGGAGGTGACCGAGGTACGCGATGTCGCGCTGAATCCGCACGCCCTGCCGTGCGTAGTGCTCGACAAGTCCGTCGACCTCGCCCCAGAAGACCGCCGGGTCAACGTCGTAGGCATCGAAGATGGGATCCTGCATGTTCCCCGGGATGAGCGTGCGATCGAAGTCCCACACCAGGGCAATGACGGTCTGCGTGTAGAGGGGAACCGGCATGGCCGTGAGGTTAGGGCTTCGCCGGTCGAGACGGCGATGTCATCAGGCCGTCTCAAATGCCCCGAAGACGATGTCGTCCCCGTTCGACCACCAGGACTGGAGCCGGCACGGCGTGCCCCGCAGCCCCTCGTGAGCCTCACCGATCCGGCCCAGCGCCACGAGCACGACAGGCTGGAAACCCTTCGCTGCCAGTGCCCAGGCGGACGGAGCGATCGCCGCAGCTTCGACCTCGGCATCGAGGACGATCTCCACCGTTCGGTCGGAAGCGCCGGCGACCGCCCGGAGTGCACCGAGGTCGGAAGGCACCGACAGGAGCTCCGCGAGCGGCATCTCCGTGGCAAGTTCCCGGCGTCTCGCGTACACGTCGAGCGTTGCCGCCGTGACCCGATCAACATCGGTGACCATCGATTCTCGAACCGCTACCGCCATGGGAACCCTCCGTGTGTTACACAAGTGTAATTCACCAAAACCCTTGAAAGCAAAAGAAATCCGCTTACGACGCGAACGCTTGTGCCTCAGGCACGGATAGTCACACCCCTAGGCACAAACGAAGCAGGGCCGTATGCGGTTGGATGTCGCATGTGTCTACGACACGGATAGTCATGCCTCCAGACACGAGCGTCCGACGCGGGACTTCGCGGTCCCAGCCGTCCACACGGCCCGACGAGGGCTATCGTCCCGATTCGTCAAGGAGTGGCAAATGGAACGGCAGTTGATCAAGCACGTCCTCGAGCGGGAGGACTACGGCGCCGAAGTGACCGTGGCCGGGTGGGTCCGGACCCGGCGGGATTCGAAGGGCGGGTTCTCGTTCATCGAACTCAACGACGGATCGACCCTCACCGGCCTCCAGATCATCGCCGACGGAGACCTCCCCAACTACGAGGCCGATGTCCTGCGCCTGGCCATCGGGAGCGCGGTCCGGGTCACCGGCGTCCTCACCGAATCCCCCGCCAAGGGTCAGCGCATCGAGATCAAGGCGATTGAAGTCGAGCCGTTCGGGTTCGCAGACCCGGAGAGCTACCCGCTCCAGAAGAAGAGCGTCTCGTTCGAACATCTTCGCGAGATCGCTCACCTGCGACCCCGCACCAACACGATCGGCGCGGTGACCCGGGTCCGAAACGCCCTGTCCTATGCAACGCACCGTTTCTACCAGGATCGCGACTTTCTCTATCTCCACGCGCCGATCATCACAACCAGCGACGCCGAAGGCGCCGGCGAGATGTTCCGCGTCACAACCCTCGATCCTGCGTCACCACCTCGTGGCGAAGACGGCGCCGTCGACTACGCACAGGACTTCTTCGCTGCACCGACCTTCCTCACGGTGAGCGGCCAACTCAACGCCGAGGCCTACGCCCTCGCCCTCGACCGGGTCTACACGTTCGGCCCGACGTTCCGAGCCGAGAACTCCAACACGCGGCGCCACCTCGCCGAGTTCTGGATGATCGAACCGGAGATGGCATTCGCCGACCTCAACGACAACGCCGACCTTGCAGAGGACTACGTCAAGTACCTCGTCCGGTACGTGCTCGAGCACAACACGACCGATCTCGAATTCTTCAACAAGTGGATCGACGAGGGCCTTCTCGACATGCTCACCGGCGTTGCCGAGAGCGACTTCGAACGCATCACGTACACCCAGGCGATCGATGTCCTCGAGAAGGCCGACGAGTCGTTCGAGTTTCCCGTGGCTTGGGGCGACGACCTGCAGTCGGAGCACGAGCGCTATCTCACCGAGCAGGCGATCAGAAGGCCCGTGATCGTCACCGACTTCCCGTTCGAATTCAAGGCGTTCTACATGCGGCGCAACGATGACGGCCAAACTGTTGCGGCGATGGACGTGCTCGTCCCGCAGATCGGCGAGATCATCGGCGGGAGTCAACGTGAGGAACGACTGGACGTGCTTGCCAACAGCATGCGCATCAAGGGGATGGACGAGGATCACTACTGGTGGTATCTCGACCTTCGACGTTTCGGAAGCGCCCCGCACGCCGGCTTCGGTCTTGGACTCGAACGCGTGGTTCAGTTCACTACGGGCATGCAGAACATCCGCGACGTGATGCCGTTCCCACGGTCACCCCGCAACGCGGAATTCTAGGACTGGTGGCTAGGGGGCCGACAACACGTAGTCACCCGACTCGTCGTCCCAGAGAAGATCGATGTAGCCGCTCGCGGCGGCCGCCTTGACAAACTGAAGGAATCCCGAGTAGCCGAGCTTCTTCTCCGAGAAGCCACTGTCACGCTTTCGTAGCTCGTTCTTGAGGCCCGACAATGCAATCGGTGTCCCGCCCTTGCCGAGTTCCTCGATGGCGTCGTGGAGAAGACCGAAGCCCACATCCTCCCCCCTCCCCGACTTCGGGAACCGCACGACGGGATCGCCCTGGGATCCCTCGTGGTCGAGTTCGACGATGCCGCGATCGGAGAGGTTCCTTATCAGCTCACCGAAGGCACGGAATCCATAGTCTGTTTCGGTGAATGTCGAATCCTTGCGGAGCAACGCCCGCTTGAGGCTCGACGCCCGGACATCCCCATTCCCCGCCCGGATAAGGCCGGCCAGGGTCGGCACGAGCAGGGCGTCCGGTGTCTCTGCGGACGGCGCAGGCGCCTTCTCGGCCTCGGGGCGCTCCTTCTTCTTCGGGGTTCGGTCCGGGAGATCCACACCGGACAGCTTCTCGTAGAAGAGGAACTCGTCGCAGGCCGCCGGCAGAAGCGCCGATGTCGAGTCCTTCAACCCCACGCCGATAACCCTGCGATTCAGCTCCCGCAGTTTGTGGACGAGGGGCGTGAAATCCGAGTCGCCGGTGCAGATGACGAACATCGTGATGTAGTCCCGCTCGAATGCGAGCTCCACGGCATCGACGGCCATCTTGATGTCGGCCGCGTTCTTGCGCACCGCTCCCCTTCGTTGCGGGATCTCGATCAACTCGATCTGGTTGTCGGTGAGCATCCGACGGTCCTTGTCGAAGAAGGTCCAATCCGCATAGGCACGCCGCACGACGACACGACCCCGCTCGGCGAGTGCGTCGGCGACGGGTTTGAAGTCGAATTGGATGCCGAGGTCCTCCCGTGCGCCGATCGCGAGGTTCTCGTAGTCGATGAACAGGCCGATGCGTTCTTCTTCCATGCCCGCAGCGTATCAGGCCGAGCCGTCTTCGGATCTCCACTCGTCGATCGTCTCCTCGATCCACACCCGGCAGCGCTCGAGGATCTCACTCGGCGACTCACCGCGAACCCGCGGGATCGCCTCGCCGAAACGCACGTGGACGTTGGCCCCGTATGGGACGGGGAACATGTTCCGCTGGAACACTCTCCACGAGCCATCGATCGCCGTCGGGATGATCTCCAGGTTCGGGGCGGCCTCCATGATCGCCGTCAACCCACCCACCCGGAACGTGCCGAGTTCTCCGATGCGCGCCCGGGTCCCTTCAGGGAAGATCACGACCGACACGTCCCGCCGTTCGGCCTCGGACGCCATCGACCGGATCGCGTCCATCGCCCCGTCCCGATCACCCCGATCGATGAGGGCGTTGCCTCCGTGACGGAGATTGAGGGAGATGCTCGGGATTCCCTTGGCGAGTTCGCGTTTCGCAACGTACTTCGGGTAGTTGTGCCCGAGAAGCCCGCCGAAGATCGGCACGTCGAACATCGACTGGTGGTTCGACACGAAGATGTACCCACCGGTGGATGCGAATCCGTCCCGGCCCCTTGTGTCGACGCGGACTCCGGAGATGGCGAATACGGAGATGAGGCTGCGCTGGAGTGCCGCCATCACCTTCTCGAAGGGGCGCTTCCCGAAGGGCAGTGCCGCCAGAGCCGCGAGGTGGAATACGCCCAGAGCGAGGCCGAATGCCGCGACCGTCGGGATCGTTGTCAACCAGTCACGGATGTGCTTCACGGTGTCGCCGCAGCCTCTCGGAGGAAGTCGATGAGCATCGCGTTGACGTGATCCGGCTGTTCCTGCTGAGTCCAGTGCCCGCTGTGCTCGATACCGACGACCGTCAGGTCAGCGACCCAACGCTCCATGCCTTCGGCCAGCGATGGAGGGAGGATCGGGTCTCGATCTGCAGTGATCATCAGGGTCGGCTGTGTGATCGAAGCATTGGCGAGGTGCTCGGTGGCGGCGGCATTCGCGTCGATGTTCCGGTACGGGCCGAGCGGTCCGAAAATGCCTCCGGCAACGAACGCATCCCGGTAGACGGCGAACTCGTCCTGGCTCATGAAGTCTTTGTCGGCGGCGATGCCGGTGAATATCGATCGCAACCAGGCGTGGGGATCCGACTCGAACGCCGCCTCAGCTACACCCTCGTCCTGGAACGAGAGCACGTAGCCGAACCGATCGGCAAGGTGCTCTCTCATGAACTCGATGGTCGGGAACCCGGCGCACCATCCGCGGTACGGCACGTTCAGGCTGACGACACGCTCGACACGTTCCGGATGCATGAGCGCCGTCGTCCAGACGACGATGGAACCCCAATCGTGGCCAACGAAGGTCGCTCGTTCGATGCCGAGCGTGTCGAGGAGGCCGATCGCGTCGGCGACAAGGTGTGTCAACCCGTACGCCTCGACGGTCTCCGGTTTGGACGAGCCGCCGTACCCACGCTGGTCATAGGCAATGGCCCGGAACCCGGCCCCGGCGAGCGCAGGTATCTGGTACCTCCAGGAGTATGCGAGTTCAGGGAAGCCGTGGATCAGAACGACCGGATCCCCCGCTCCCTCCTCGGTGACGGCGAGTTCGATTCCATTCACGATCTGGATGGTTCGCTCCATACGTTGAGACTAGGGGCAGATCGTCGAACAGGCTCGCGGGAATCCGTCCAGGGCTCTGAGTGTTGTCGATTGGCATGGCACGATCATCGAACAAACAACGACGCGACCAGCGCCGTCAAGAGGTTGAAGACAAGCGCAAAGCGGAGGCTCGCAAGCGCACGGTCCGCAATGTCGGGATCGCCGGTGCAATCGGCGTAGCTCTCATCGGGCTCCTCGTGGTCCTCTGGCCAGAACCCGAGATCGGCGATACGACGGCCACGGCCTGGGATCTGCCGGAACTCGACGGCGACGGACGCATCGCGATCAGCGACTTCCGGGGAACCCCGACCGTTGCAGCCTTCTTCGCCTCCTGGTGCGAGGTCTGCGAGGACGAGATCCCGGAGTACCTGGCGGTGTCACAGCAGGTCGAGGACCAGGTCCACTTCGTCGGTATCGACACCCAGGACAATGGATCCGGTCTCGGTGACGCCGAACGATGGGGTATCGCCGGTGTCTGGCCGCTCGCCAAAGACATCGGAGGAACCAACGGCAGCGGGCTCAGCACCGGCACGTTCGGCGCCCGTGGGTCACCGATGACCGTGTTCTACGACGAGAACGGGACCGTCGTTCACGTCCAGCAGGGTGGGTTGAGCGCCCAGCAACTCCTCACCGCCCTTGATCAGTTCTTCGGCGTCCAGGTCTGAATCCACCGGCTGCTCCGCCACCAGATAGCGATCGCCCCGGACCGAAGGGGGGACACGGTACGGGGCGATCGAATCGGACGACCAAGCGGTTGGGGCCGAACGGTCGTCCGTGACCCACCGGTTCGGAATGCGGGAGGAAGGAGGGGTGCATCTCGATCCGGCGGAACATCTTCAGTTGTGGAGCTCATCGGAAGCCGGCTCCGGCGTCGGTGTATCCCCGAATCGGGACCGTCCGTTCGGCGGTGGCCTATTTCCAAAGAACTGAGGGAATGGTATCGGTGGACCGAGCTACCGGCACCGATTCAGCGGGGCCGAAGGACCCGATTCCGATCTGAATCAGGGCTTCGAGTTGAACAGATGCTCGGGGATCTCAACGAGGACGGCGGACCCGGTCGCCGTCACGGCGCCGTCGACGGAAAGTTCCGTTTCGACAACGATCTTTCGCCCCTTGATCTCGATGAGGCGCCCGACCAGATGGAACTCGGAAAGAGGTGTCGGCAGCAGGTAGTCGACCTCGAGATGAGCCGTGACGAACCGTGGCGACTGTTCGCTCCCGACCGTCTTGCCTGCGCGCTGCATCTGGAAAATCGCGGCCGACCCTGTCGAGTGGCAGTCGATGATCGACGCCACGAGGCCACCGTATGCGAAGCCGGGGATCGCCGTTTGGAACGACTCGGGCGTGAACTCGGTAACGGTCTCGTCACCGGCTGGACGGGTCTTGATCTGGTGCCCGACGTCGTTGAGTCGCCCACAGCCGTAGCAATGGGCGACGTCTTCGGGATAGGTGTCCTGGATGGCCGGCAAACGGTCGATTAGTTGCCCTTGCTCAGGCATCGTCACGAATCGCGACGAGAGCCGAGACGAAGGCGTCGACAGGGCCGGTCATCGCCACGGTGAAATCGTCCATCTTCTCAGAGCCGATGTCTGTCAGGGACACGACAACCGCGCGACCGTCGCTCGCCACGGCGCCTTGTTCCCGAACGACGAAACCCGCTTCCTCCAGTCTCGTGATCAGCTTTGTGGCACCACCGCTGGTCAGACCGGTCAGGCTGGCGATCCGTGTCGGACGTTGCGGGCCGTTTCGGTGCAGCAGCAGGAGCGTGGCCACCGACGGGTTTGAAGCAAGGTCCTCGCTACCGAAAACATCGAGAGCGGCCAGGTGGATGGGCAGGGCATGTTCAGTCCAGGCAAGTAGGACATCTGCGACGTAGCTCATGCTCGTATTCTCCCACATCGCCGCGCCTCCCCGTCAACCGAGTGCGAACGCCGTCGCTTCTTCCGGCCCCATCGCGGCGCCGATGCGGTAAATCCCGTCGAACCGGTCATCGCCGATCACGGTTCGAGCCTGATCCATCGCTGGGTCGTGGACTTCTTGCATGAACGGTGCGAGCGTCATCGCGAAGTGGGTCGATCCTGCACCGAAGAGCCGAGATGAGCGTTCTGCGTCGCCTCGCCGCGCCGCGAAAATGGCAGCCTGAAAGAGCCCGAGCCCAAGGGTGATCTCGTTGCCGGATGCGAGGGCGGACCGAACGCAGATACGGTTCAGCCCTTCAGCGCGATCCCACTCGCCGGTATCCCACGTGTTATAGGCGAGTGAATGGAATGCAGTCGGACGGGCGCTGTTCTCGCCGCCCTGTCGGTTTGCGATGGCGACCATTTCTTCGCTGATTCGGACTCGCTCGGCGAGCGGTAGTTCACGAATGCTGGTGAGCATCATGTCGGCGTGAATCTGCCCGTACGGCTCCCCCATCATCGAGAAGCGGCGTCGTGCGTCGAGGAGCATCTCCGTCACTTCGGAACTGTGGTCACCGACCCAGCGTCGCGCCTGAGCCATGAGCACCGTTGGCCAGGCCCTCCCGTCGTCGAAACCGATGCGCTCGCAGATCTCGAGGCTCTCGCCCAGCATTGCCATCGATGTCTCGCCGTCCCCAACACCGAAGGCCCAGTGTCCGCCCCGGGCAAGACCGTATGCGAGCCTCATTTCCTCGCCCGTTGCACGGTATGTCTCGACGGCTTCGGCCGTCCTCCGAACCGAATCGGGCCACCGATTGCGGAATGCCGCGATCCACGAGGCCATGATGAGCGCGTCTGCGCGATCGAGCGACATTTCGCCGTCCGCCAGTTCGAGGAGCCGTTCGAAACGAATCATGCCTTCCTGCAGCACACCGTCGAACATCCAGTAGTTGCCGAGCGGCCAGGCGAGAGGGAGCACCGATTCGGGGTCGTGCTCCAATCCGCGATCCCAGATAGCGAGATACTCCGCGAGTTCGGTCCCGATGCGAGCAGTGGCGGCTGCGCGGCCAGCCCCGAAGAACTCCGGGTGAAGTCGCGTGCACACAGCCCGGTAGTGATCGTCGTGCTTGTCGACCGCCTCCTGCCATCGGTCGGCCTCACGCAGGCGGTCCCGTGCATAGGCCCGCAGGGTCTCGAGCAGACGGTACGTCGTCGCCCCTTCGACATGCGACTCGACTCTGATGAGAGAAACAGCCAGCAGACGCTCGAGCATCTGCACGGAGGCGGTCCCGCGTTCGAGACCGAGAACAGCGGCGGCGGCGTCTGCGGTGAACGGACCCTCGAAAACGCCGAGACTCTCGAACGCCAGGCGTTGATTGGCATCAAGCAGCCCGTAGCTCCAACCTACGGTTGCTTCGAGGGATCGGTGGATCTCCCGATCCTGCCGGTCGTCGACGAGGAGGGCGAAGCGGTGCGTCAGGAGTTCCGCGATCTCTGCCGGTGAGAGCACATCGCTGTGGGCCGCTGCGAGTTCCAAGGCGAGCGGCATCCCGTCGAGTTTTCGACAAACGGTCGCCACGGCGTCCCCTGCGCTGGTGAGCAGATCCTCATTCGATCCGGCTGCTTCCGCACGCTCGACGAACAACAAAGCAGCGTCACTCGGTGCATCGGGTCCGCTGTCCGTCGCAAGCCCTTCGAGCAGGAATCGTTGCTCCCCGGCGACCTCGAGCGGACGCCGGCTCGTGGCGAGGATCACGAGTCCCGGCGCACTGCGGAGAAGCGCACTCACAACGTCACGAAGCTCCTCGGCGACGTGTTCACAGTTGTCGAGCACGAGAAGCGATCGACGCCCCCGGAGTGACAGAGCCACCTCGTCGACGGTGTCCCCGAGCCCATCGGTCACGCCGATCGTCTCGCCGATGGTTAGGCCGATTCGCGATGGGTCGGTGATCTGGGCAAGGTCGACGAGCCACAGGCCATCCGGGAATCTTCCGCGAAGCGTCGTCGCCATCTCCGTCGCCAACCTGGTCTTTCCCGCCCCACCCGGTCCGAGAATCGTGACGAGCCGGGAAGTGCCCAGTGCGTCTGTGAGCCGTCGTAGCTCATCGTCCCGGCCGATGAAGCTCGTCAGATAGACGGGCAGGTTCGCAGGGGGTTCCACCGGCGCCCCGTCGAGCGCCGGGTCGTGGAGGAGGATCTGTTCTTCGAGATGCGCAAGCGCAGGAGAAGGCTCGATCCCCATCTCCTCACCGAACAACTCCCGCACCTTCGTGTACGTCCGCAGCGCCTCGGCATGTCGGCCAACCCGATACAGCGTCCGCATCAGCAGGTCCCACGGTCGCTCATCCAACGGGCGCCTTCCGCAGAGCTCCTCGAGGTCGGCGACCAGAGGTACGTCACCGGTCTGCAGGATCGCTTCGAATCGATCCACCTGAGCGGTGTCGCGGAGTTCACCGAGGCGGGTGATCTCCGCCGCCAGCATCGGGATGTCCTCCAGACCTTCGAAGGGTCTTCCTCTCCACAACCCGAGACCTCGCTCAAGCGCTTCGACGGCCGCAGGAGGGTCGATGCCTGCCCCACGACGTGCTTCGGCGATGGCACTATCGAACTCCTCGACATCCACGACGTCGCCCTCATGCAGTTTGAGTTCGTATCCACCATCATCGCTGACGACCCGGTCCTTGCCGACGGCGACGCGGAGGTTCGAGATGTGGGTGTAGAGGGAGGCAACGGCCCGATCGCCCGCTTCGTCACCCCATATTTCGGTGATGATGACGTCGATCGGTACCCGGTGGCCCACACGAGCGAGAAGCACCCCGAAGACCGCGCGGTGTCGGGGGCTCCCCAGCGACACCGGTTCGCCTCCGTCCACAGCCCCCACGGGACCGAGCGCTAGAAACTGCATCACCTCAAACATACCCTGCGCCGGCACGTCGCATAGGGCCGTTTGGAATCTGTTGAGGTCTCCGATGCACACTCGATCACAGTTCGAACAACCAAGGAGCCGCCATGCCACGCATCGATTCGATCGCCACCATCGTCGAGAATATGTGCCGTACGCTCGGCTTCTACCGACTCCTCGGTTTCGAGATCCCCGAAGAGGCCGACCACGAGGGGTACGTCACGATCGATCTTGGATACCGAGTGCGTTTCGCCTGGAACACCGAGGAAGTGGAACGATCGTTCAACCCCGGGTTGCAGGCTCCGCCCATCGCCGGGCGGATGGGGATCACCTTGCGCTGTGACAACGCCGCCGAAGTTGACGCCGTCTACAGCGAGATCGTGGGAGCCGGCTACAGGGGTGGCCTGGAGCCGTTCGACGCCCCGTGGGGTTCACGCCACTGCCGGATCCTCGACCCGGACGGGAACGCTATCGACCTCTTCGCCCCCCTCCCCTGAGTGCTCCTTCAAGGACTCTTGAGATTCCGTTGAGACGTGACCCGGACACTGGTTTCAACCAACGCACCCGGGAGGTGTGAGATGAGAACCACGATCAAGACGATCCTGCTGATTGCCGTCCTCGCGCTGCTGGCAGCATCGTGCTCGACCGGCGGAACCGACGAAGCGGCCGCGGCCGAGAAGGCCGCAGCCACACAGCAAGCGAACACGGACGCATACCTCGACCAGGACCTCGATGCCTGGGTGGCAACGGTCACAGAGGACGTCGAGTTCTTCAACGATGCCGGAGCGTCACACTGGGTCGGTAAGGCGTCGCTGGAGTCGAATATGTCGACCGTTTTCCGCATGACCGATCCCGATGCAACCCAGATCATCGAGCAATTCGTCTCCGATGACGGCACGTTCGGCGTTGTGAACGCCCACTGGGTAGGCGAGAACGTCTACGGCGCTCCCTTCGATCTCACGTATGTCCAGCTGATGGAGTTCGAGGATGGATTGATCAGCAAGTTCACGATGTACTGGGAAGACCAGGACATGTGGGACCAACTCAACGCACAGCCTTGACCCCCTCGACCAATCGACGCATCTGTGTGGGGAGGCCCCTCCCGGGTCCTCCCCACACGCTGCCCATCACTTCCTCACCAGGTCGATCTCAGGGGGGTCACCGGCCGGTGTGAATCCGAAAACCTCACCGTAGAAGGCGAGTTCGGTCTCGAGGCTGTGGATCACGTTCTCTGCCTTCCGGAAGCCGTGGCCCTCACCCTCGTACTCGACGTGGACATGTGGGATGCCCCGACTCGCCAGCGCTTCGGCGATCAGGACGGCCTGGTTCGGAGGGACGACCTTGTCGTCGAGACCCTGGAACAGCGCCACCGGCACGTCGATCCGATCGACCGAGTGGATCGGTGACCGGGTTCGCCAGACCTCGGGATCGTCACCGAGCAGCCGGGTCTCGTATCGGGATTCGAACTTGTGGCTGTCGCCCATCAGCATCTCGATGTCTGCGATACCGTAGTGCGACGCTCCGGCACTGAACGTGTCACGGAACGCCAGAGCTGCGAGCGTCGTGTATCCGCCGGCACTGCTACCGGTGATCGCGAGCCGATCGACGTCGACCTCACCGATCGAGGCCAGATACTCGGCGGCCGCGACGGCGTCGTCGACGTCGACAACGCCCCACTCATTCTCGAGCCTCTCCCGGTAGGTCCGTCCGAAGCCCGTCGATCCCCGGTAGTTCACGTCGACGAGTCCGATCCCCCGCGACGTCCAGTAGGCCGTCTGCAGGCTGAACATGGAGTAGACGTTGGCCGTCGGACCGCCGTGGATGTCGACGATGAGCGGCGGGAACTCCCCCGCCGGTCCGTCGAAGTCAGGGTTCGTCGGCGGGTAGTAGACGGCGTGTGCGATGTCGCCGCCCGTGGTGGGGAACGTGATCAGGCGCGGTTCGGGAGCGTATGCCTCGTCCACGTTTGACGGGTTGGAGCGGATGACCGTCTCAACGCCGGAATCGACGTCCAGTTCGACGAGGGCCGACGGACGCTTGGGATGAGCGCCGACGAACCAGACGGTGTGGTCGCCGTCGGTGGTGAGGTGGTAGCCGTAGCTCGAATAGTCGAGATCCAGATGCTCGAGTTGCCCATCGGCGCTGATGATTCCGAGATGGTGCTGTCCGCTCTCCCAGAATGCCGCGACGATTCGTCCGCCGGAGAGAAGCCCGTACCAGGAGAATCCGAGGAGCCATGCGGGTCCGGCGAACTCGGCTTCCATCTCGAGGATGGATGTCACCGACTCACCGTCGAACCGGTAGAGGTTCCACCAACCCGTCCGATCGGAGACGAAGACGAGCTCCCCGTTCCAGGTCCACTCGGGTTGAGCGATCGACTCGTCCGGGCCACCGGCGACCACAGTTCGATCAGCCGGATCCTCAAGGTCGGCGATGACGAGCCGGGTCCCGTCCCACGGCATGTTCGGGTGGCTCCACTCGATCCATGCGAGCCGTGTTCCGTCCATCGAGATCCGGGGCGAAGAGTAGAAGTCGCTCCCCGATGCGATCACCGTCGCCGTTCCATCGAGATCGATCGCGACGAGTTCATTCGTTGCCTCGCCTTCCTCCGGATGTGTCTCGCGTACACAGATCAGCGAACCGTCCGCTCCAGGAATGGCGTCGCCGTAGCGAAGCGCCATCGGACGGGGCGGCTCCGGTGTGATCGGAATCACTGCGTCTCCCTGTACCCCGTAGAGACGCTGATCTGTGAACTCGGAGTAGATGATCTCTCCATCAGAGGCGAGGTACGCCGCTCCCCCGTACTCGTGGACCATCGTTCTGACACTCGCGGTCGCGGGCAACACTTCGTCGATCGTTCCGTCGAGCATGCGACGAACGAGCACGGTTCTGCCGCCCTCCGACGGGCGCGACTCGAGCCAGTTGAGCGTCCCATCGTCGTATTGAATGTCGGAGAAGCGAACGACGCCGGCAACGGTGTCGGCCGCATCGATCGGCGATTCCCATGATCCGTATGGTGCAGTGGTCGTCATGCCCGGATGGTAGGCGGGAGGCTGCTCCCGGGAGCCAACGAGGAATGGCGGGTAGAGCGGGAAGGTTGCACTCTCCACGGACCTGCAACACCCGGAAGACACCATGGCGCAATTCACAGATGTCGACAAGCCCATCGGCGTCCTCTATGAACATCCCCAGTGGTTCGAACCGCTGTTCAATGAGATGGACCGGCGCAGTTTGCCCTACGAGCGAATCGATGCGAACCGGCTGACCTATGACCCGGCAGCCACGTCGGCCCCATACTCGCTCGTCCTCAATCGGATGAGTCCGTCATCGTGGCTGCGAGGCGGCAAGCCCGCTCTCTTCGCAACGCCCGGCTATCTTCGGTATCTCGATTCTCTGGGCGTACCGGTGATCAACGGGCATGAGTCGTTCGGATTCGAGACGTCGAAGGCTCGTCAGTTAGCGCTGATGGCGCGCCTCGGCGCCCGTCATCCCATGGGTCGCGTCATCACGAACCCACTCGACGCTGTGGCTGCTGCGGACGGTCTCGAGTATCCGGTCCTCATCAAGCCGAACATCGGAGGGAGCGGTGGAGGAATCGCCTCGTTCGATGATCCTGCCGCGCTCAATGCTGCGGCTGCAGCCGGTGAACTCGAATTCGGGCCGGATCACACAGCGATCGTGCAAGAGCACCTCCCCGCCGAGGGTGATGCGATCGTTCGCGTCGAGTTCCTCAACGGACGGTTCCTCTACGCGATCCGGCTGCTGCTCGTACCCGGATCGTTCAACCTGTGCCCGGCCGACTACTGCGAGCTTCCCGGAATCGGTGAGGCGGTCTCGGACCGAGGCTCGGCCGTCGAAGCCTTCAACCCTCCTGCCGAAATCATTGAAGACGCCGGCCGTGTCCTCGCGGCGACGGGGGCCGACCTGGGCGGCGTCGAGTACCTCGTCAACGCACGAAATGGGCATGCGTACTTCTACGACGTGAACGTTCTCTCGAACTTCGTCGCCGACGCGCCCAACGTAGTCGGCTTCGACCCCTTCGTTGACCTCGTCGACTTCATCGTCGAGCGACTCGACAGCCAACTGCTCATCGAGATCTAGGAGTACATCGCCTCGATCTCTTCGGCGAAGTGCTCGCGCACGACCTTCCGCTTCACCTTGAGCGTGGGCGTCAACTCCCCGCCCTCAATCGAGAGCGGCCGCTCCAGAATGATGAATCTCTTCAGTTGGCGGACGCGGGACTGATCAGCATTGACCTCGTCAACGGCGGCCTGGACACCGGCACGGACATCCTCCGCGTCCATTCCCTCCGTGGCCTCGGGGTCGACAGAAATCAGGGCGGTGAGATACGGCCGTCTGTCACCGATGACGACGGCGATCGAAACCAGGGGATTCGTTTGCAGCATCATCTCGATGAGCGACGGCGTCACGTTCTCGCCGCCTGCTGTGATGATGACGTCCTTCTTGCGATCGGTGATGAACAGGAACCCGTCGTCATCGATGTATCCGACATCACCGGTGTGGAGCCATCCGTCGGCGTCCAGCGTCTGAGCGGTTGCTTCGGCATCGTGGAGGTAGCCAAGGAATACGCAGGGTCCGCGAACGAGGATCTCGCCATCGTCGGCGATTCGTAATTCGGTGCCCGGGAATGCCGGCCCGACCGAACCGTACCGATTCCGATCCGGACGGTTGTAGGCGGAACCCGCAGTGTTCTCGGACTGGCCGTAGATGTTGAGAATCTGCATGCCGAAACCGGAGAAGAACTCGGCAATCGAAGGCGCCAGCGGCGCGGCGCCGGAGAACAAGAACCGGCTGCGGTCGAGTCCCATCGCTTCTTTGACTTTCGAATACACGAGCCTGTCGAAGAGTCCGAACTGGAAACCGGTCATGCCACCCGGCTCCTCGCCGCGATTGAGCACCGCCGTGTGGTCACGCCCAACGGCCTGCGCCCTCTTCGCGATGGCGGCCTTCATGCCGCTTGCCTCACCCAGCTTCCCGGACACGGCGGCGTAGAACTTCTCCCACACGCGTGGGACGGCGAAAAAGATCGTCGGACGCACCTCCTTGACGCTCTCGGCGAGTCGGTAGATGTCGGGCTCGTAGTAGATCGTGTGGCCCGTCACCGCGGGAGTCTGGATGGTGACGAGTTGTTCGGCGATGTGGGACAGGGGCAAGTATGAGATGGCCGAATCGGACATGCCGGCATCGATGAACGACTTGATCGCTTGCGCTGTCGAGACCAATGCCTCGTGCGGAAGCACGACGGCCTTCGGTCGTCCCGTCGTCCCAGATGTGTAGATGAGCGTGGCACCATCGCGCGGGCCGAGTGCCGCCAGTCGTTCCTCGACCGCATCGATCTGCACATCGGCACCCCGTTCGATGAACTCGTTCCACGTCAGCACGTTGTCGACTTCGGAAGATGCGCCCCGCATCAGCACAACATGCCGGAGGGCTGGGAGGTCGCCCCATCTCTCGAGGACCTTGACGAGCTGCTCCTCATTCTGAACGAGCACGACCGGCGATCCCGAATGCTCAAGCACATAGGCACACTCATCGGGCGTGCTCGTTGGGTAGATCCCCGCCGGCATCGCCCCAACGGCCATCGCAGCAACGTCGAAGATCACCCACTCCGGACTGTTGGTACCGAGAATCGCGACCGGCGAGCCTTGCTCCACGCCGAGACCGACGAGAGCGCGGGCGGCTTCATCCACCTCCCCGGCGTAGTCGGCCCAGCTCGTCGGCACCCATTGGTCACGCTGACGTACGGCATAGGCATCGGCCGTGCCGCGTTCGCGACCCGCCCCCCGAATCATCTGTGGAATGGTCTCGAACGACATGACGGCTCCTCCCCGCCGCCCCCGGCCCCCCAACGACTCTTCAACGAACCCTACGCGATCAACACGCCCGGCGGCAGAAGGATTCGAGATCGCCGACCCGACATCGGACCCATACCGAAGGTCTCCGATTGGGCCCCTGCAGCTGCCGGAACCACGCCCCAACTGTTCCTACGAGAAGGCGGCTGTGTCACTACGAGTACATCGCCTCGATCTCGTCGGCGAAGTGCTCGCGCACAACCTTCCGCTTCACCTTGAGTGTCGGCGTTAGCTCCCCACCCTCAATCGAGAGAGGATCATCGAGAATGACGAACTTCTTCAACTGGCGTACCCGGGCGCTGTCCGCGTTGACGTCGTCCACCGCCCCCTGGACAACCGCACGGATCTCATCGTCGCTCATTCCCTCCGCAGCCTCCGGGTCGACGGAGACGAGAGCCGTGAGATACGGGCGCTGATCACCGATGACGACGACGGTCGCGATCAAGGGATTCGTCTGCAGCGCCGTCTCGATGAGCGAAGGCGTCACGTTCTCCCCGCCGGCCGTGATGATGATATCCTTCTTCCGGTCGGTGATGAACAGGAACCCGTCATCGTCGATGTGACCGACGTCACCACTCTTGAGCCACCCTTCCCCACCAAGCGCCTCGGCCGTTGCCTCCTCATTGTGGAGATAGCCGAGGAACACGTTCGATCCCCGTATGAGGATCTCTCCATCCTCGGCGATACTCAACTCGGCGCAGGGCATCGCGGGGCCGACCGAACCGATCCGATTGCGGTCCGGTTCGTTGAAGGCGCAGATCCCGGTGCACTCGGACTGCCCGTAGAGCTGGAGGATCTGCATGCCGAGACCGGAGAAGTACTCGGCGATCTTGGGCGAGAGCGGAGCGGCCGACGAGAACATGAACCGGCACCGGTCGAGCCCCATCGCCTCCTTCGCCTTCGAGTAAACGAGCTTGTCGAAGAGACCGAACTGAATCCCGAGCAGCGCCCCCGGTTGCTCGCCTCGGTCCAGAGCAGCCGTGTGTTGACGCCCGACGTCCAGTGCACGATTGGCGATCGCCGCCTTCACACCGCTCGCCTCGCCGAGTTTCTCGGACACGGCGGCGTAGAACTTCTCCCACACCCGTGGCACCGCGAAGAACGCCGTGGGTCGCACCTCTTTGAGGCTCTCGGCAAGTCGGTAGATGTCGGGTTCGTAGTAGATCGTGTGGCCCATCACCGCCGGCGTGTGGATCGAGACGATCTGCTCGGCGATGTGAGAGAGAGGAAGGTAGGAGAGCGCAACATCGGACACGCCGACGTCGATGAACGATTGGATCGCTTCGGCGGTCGCGACGAGCGCCTCATGCGGGAGCACCACCGCCTTCGGGCGTCCCGTCGTCCCCGACGTGTAGATGAGCGTGGCGCCGTCCCGCGGCCCGAGGGCTGAGAGCCGATCCTCAACTTCGTTCGGCGACAGAGGGAAACCCTGCTCGATGAACTCTCCCCACGTCAACACGCCATCGACATCGGAGGACGCGTCCCGCATGAGCACGACATGCTTGAGGGCCGGCAGATCATCGCGGACTTCGAGGATCTTCGCGAGTTGCACCTCGTCTTGGACGAGTACGACCGGAGAACCCGAGTGTTGGAGAACGTAAGCACACTCATCGGGCGTGCTCGTGGGATAGATCCCCGCCGGCATCGCCCCGATCGCCATCGCAGCAACGTCGAAGATCACCCACTCCGGAGCATTGGCGCCCAGAATCGCGACCGGGGACCCCGGCTCCACCCCCAGAGCGATGAGCCCACGAGCGGCCGATGTGACCTCCTCGGCGTAGGCACGCCAGCTCGTGGTCACCCATCCACCATCGTGGCGCACGGCGTAGGCGTCCGTCTCGCCGCGTTCGATGCCGGCTCGAAGAATCTTCTGCGGAATGGATTCGAATGACATAGCGGCTCCTCTCAGCCGAACGGGTTCCTGGGAGTGAATCTAGGCCATTGGCCCGGGCGATGCATGGGAAATGAGTTGGCGGATCCGCTGCGAGTCACCCGTATCCTGCAAGGCATGAGAATCGCGCTTGCCACCCTGAACGGGAACACCGTTACCGCGCACTTCGGCCGTACCAAAGCCTTCGTCGTCGTTGACCTCGCAGACGGCGTCGAGGTGATCCGGGAACTCCGCGAAATCGGCTCAACCGACTGCGGTGATCACCAGGACCCGGGGCACCACGGTCGACACCACGACCTGGTCGACACGATCCGCGACTGCGACGTCGTGGTCGGCGGCGGGATGGGCCTCCCCATCCAGAATCGCCTGCAGGAAGCCGGCCTCGAGGTCGTACTCACCGGCACCCGCTCGATCGATGAAGCGATCCAACAATACGCGGCCGGGACGCTCACCCACGATCCAGATCGGGCCCACGCCCACGGCGGCGGCCATCACTGACACCCGACGACCACGGTGGCCGATTACCCTTGCCGCGGATCCCGCCCTCGTAGTTCAGGGGATAGAGCACCGGTTTCCCAAGCCGGTTTGGGGGCTTCACATACCAAGGCGAAACGACTGGGAAGCCTGCTGTGCGGGCGTTTCAGCCTCTCATCCTCTCTCATCATTTCTCACGTTTTCACTCCCGTTGCGGCCCAGGTGCGGCCCAAACGCGGCCCACGGTTCGCGCAATCGAAGCGAGCGGCGACGAGACCATGGTCGACACCGCCCGGATCGTCATCAACGCTCGGCGGTACCTGCACCGCCACCCCAACACCACAAAGCCGGTACGGCTGAAGGTGATGAGATGCTGGCT
>JAUVNV010000087.1 GCA_030599515.1 Acidimicrobiia bacterium | reverse complement strand
CGCAATGACACAGTTCATGATCGTGTACAAAGGCGACGCTACAGACATGTCGGAGATGACCCAGGAGGAGATGCAGGCCGTTATGGCGAAGTGGGCCGAGTGGATGCAAGAGGTGGGATTGGCCCTCACCGACATCGGTGCGCCGTTCGGCCCGTCATCCTCGATCGTCGACGACGGTTCACCGGGGACCGCAGTGTCGCTCACCGGCTACTCGATCGTCGAGGCGGACAACATGGATGCGGCCCGGGCGCTTGCCGACAACCATCCGTTCCTCAGCGAGGGCAAGGGCGACTACGCCATCGATCTCTACGAGATGATGCCCGTCCCCACCATGGACGGCTGACCTCGCCCCGGACTCATCAGCGGGGCTCGAGGGCACGTGCCGTTGCGGTGAGCAGCGACTCCCGGCGCGCCCGTTTCGAGTTGCGACTCTGGGGCCGCACGCGATGGCGTGCGCTGACCGGTGCCGTGCTCCATGCGATCGTGGGACACTCTCACCGAGACCGGGAAGATTCGGCGGCTCAGAGCTCTGGCGACAACAGCCCTGGCCGAGTTCCCAATCGAGCCGCTGCGCCTCCGGCTCAACGCGCTGGCCCGGGACACAGACCTCGATGTCGCGCGCTTCGTGCGGGCCCGCGACGGACGCCGCTACGTCCACGCCCCGGGTTCCGACGTGCCCGGTGAGCGTCGGTGTGTGTTGTTCGAGTGGGTGCCCGGCCGGATCCTCGGCGACGGTCCAACCGAGATCTGATACCACCGGCTCGGGGAACTCTCCGTCGGGCTCCACGTCCACGGAGCCGAGTTCAGACCACCGCATCCTCCGATGGCGTGGGACAGCGTCTTCTACAGGGCGAAGCGGTCGACCCGGTCGGGATCTTTGACCCGGAGATGGTGCACTACATCACCGGCGGACGACGGGAGATCCTCGACCGATCCTTCGACGTCGTCGAAGGGCGTTCGCCCGTCTCGATCCGGCCGCCGCACAGGTGATCCACGGCGATCTCCACCCGGACAACGTCCACACCTTCCGGAACCGCTTGATCGTCTTCGACTTCGAAGACGTCACCTGGGGACATCGGGTCCAGGATGTCGCGATCACGCTGTTCTACGAACGCAGCCACCCCGGGTACCCGGATCTGCGCGCGGCGTTCGAAACGGGATACCGCTCTGTCGTCCCGTGGCCGGTGACGTACGAAGGAGAACTCGAGCACTTCATGGCCGCGCGAACGATCAGCTTCGTCAACTACGTGGCGAACCTCCAAGACGACCCGTCCGACTACTACGACGTGGCATTCCCGAGACTTGAGGCGTTCCTCACCACCTGGGCCTGATGAGCGACCGTCGCCCGAGGACTCGCCGCCGTCGACGCGACGATGCCAGAATCCGTCGTGAAGATCCGACTCCGGCCCGTCGGCGGGCTCACGAACGTCATCTTTCGGGTCAACACGCCCGACGTTCCACACGCCTGGCCCCCCCTCCCGACCTTGCGGCCGGACTCCTCCCTGAGCCTCGATCCACGGTTGACGGGCGGCGAATCGGCTGATTCCCGAGTCGCGCAACGGGATTCGCCACTGCCGGCGCAATCTCCATCTCGGCGGGGCATCCAAACCGCAGGAAACGCCGTCCGACAAGGCCGCCGGGTGGATCCGATTCCGTGCATCCGTGGGGGTGAGGCTGAGGAGGAGGAAGAGCGGAAGCCCCCTACGGATGCGTAGAGCGAATCCGCGTCCGCCCGCCGACGGCGGGGGACAGGAGTGGGCTCGCACACACGCACATCGTTCGGGTACCGTGACCGGGCATGAATCATCGACGGTCTCATGCAGAGGGTCTCTACGACCCCGTCCACGACCACGACTCGTGCGGGATCGGTTTCGTCGCGGACATCAAAGGCCGACCGGCACGGTCCATCCTCGACCAGGGCCTCACGGTCCTCGCCAACCTGACTCATCGCGGCGCCGTCGGCGCCGACCCGCTCGCAGGCGACGGAGCCGGGATGCTCGTTCAGATCTGCGACCGGTTCTTCCGGAACGAGGCCGAACCGATCGGCGTCACGCTCCCCCCACACGGGCAGTACGCCGTCGGCATGGTGTTCCTCCCTCGCGACGACCTGGACCGAACCATCTGCGAGAACGCCCTCACCGAGACGATCCTGCGAGAAGGGCTCGTCACGCTCGGATGGCGAGACGTCCCAGTTGACCCGTCGTGCCTCGGAGAGAGCGTCAAGCCCATCGAGCCCCGCGTCCGCCAGATCTTCGTCGGATGGGGACCCGACACGACCGATCAGGACGCCTTCGAACGCAAGCTCTTCGTCATCCGCAAACAGGCCCACGCGGCGGTCAAGAGGCGGAACCCGGGCCTCGTCGAGCAGGGCGAGTACTACGTGCCGTCGTTGTCGTCGCGCACGATCACCTACAAAGGCATGATCCTCGCGAAGAATCTCGCCGTCTACTACCGGGACCTCGCCGACCCCCGCATGGAGTCGGCTCTCGCTCTCGTCCACCAGCGCTTCTCGACGAACACATTCCCGTCGTGGCGCCTCGCCCAGCCGTTCCGATACCTCAGCCACAACGGCGAGATCAACACCTTGCGCGGCAACGTCAACTGGATGATGGCCCGCCGCAGGAACATGTCGTCCGAGATCCTCGGCGACGACCTCGACAAGCTCTGGCCCCTCATCGGCGACAACTCGTCGGACTCCGCAACGTTCGACAATGCCCTCGAGCTCCTCGTCGCAGGCGGCTACTCGCTCAGCCACGCCATGATGCTCATGATCCCAGAGGCGTGGGCGGACAACCCGCTCATGGACCCGGACCGCAGGGCCTTCTACGAATACCATGCAGCGCTCATGGAACCGTGGGACGGGCCCGCCGCCGTGGCGTTCACCGACGGCCGGCAGATCGGCGCCACGCTCGACCGCAACGGCCTGCGCCCCGCCCGATATCTCATCACCGACGACGACCTCGTCGTCATGGCCTCCGAGATGGGGACGCTCGACATCGACGAGGAGCACATCGTCAAGAAATGGCGGCTCCAGCCCGGCAAGATGCTCCTCATCGACCTCGAGCAGGGCCGGATCATCGATGACGCCGAGCTGAAGTCGGACCTCGCCACGGCGAAGCCGTACCAGCAGTGGCTCGACGCGACCCAGATCCACCTCAGGAAGTTGCCTCCGGAGGTCGCGTCGATGGGTCCCGACCGCCGGACCCTCGCCGCCGCTCAGCGGGCCTTCGGCTACACCCGCGAGGACATCGAGTTCTACCTGAAGCCGATGGCCACGACCGGCCAGGACCCGATCGGTTCGATGGGGCGGGACATCCCCCCTGCGGTCCTTTCGGACCGGCCGAAGCTGCTCTCCGACTACTTCAAGCAGAACTTCGCGCAGGTGACGAACCCGCCGATCGACCCGATTCGGGAGCAGACGGTGATGTCGATGGTATCGCTCATCGGACCCCGCCCAAACCTACTCGGCCTCGACACCGGCGGGTCCCACCAGCGGCTCGAAGTGTCCCACCCGATCCTCACGAGCGTCGACCTCGAGCGCATCCGCCGCATCGAGAACGTCGTCCACGCCGAGTTCCAGACCCGCAGACTCCGGATCTGCTACCCGGCCGAGCACGGCGCAGAGGGCATGGAGGCGGCGGTCGACCGGCTCTGTGAGAAGGCCACTCAGGTGGTGCGCGACGGCCACAACCTCCTCATCCTCTCCGATCGCTGCGTCGAGGTCGACCGCATTGCGATCCCCGCCCTGCTCGCCACCTCGGCGGTGCACCACCATCTCATCCGGGAGGGGCTTCGCACCGAGGTCGGGCTCGTCGTCGAGACCGGTGAGGCCCGCCAGGTTCACGACTTCTGCCTCCTCGCCGGGTACGGAGCGGAAGCCATCAACCCCTACCTCGCGCTCGACAGCATCAACGCAATCGCCAACGAACTCGACGGGTCGCCGACGCCCGCCGAGGCCCGATCGCGATACATCACAGCGGTGAACAAGGGAATGATGAAGGTGATGTCGAAGATGGGCATCTCGACCTTTCAGTCGTACTGTGGGGCCCAGATCTTCGACGCCGTAGGCCTGCGCTCCGATCTCATCGACCGCCACTTCACCGGCACGGCGTCGATGATCGAAGGCGTCGGACTCGAAGAGATCGCGGAAGAGACGGCTCGCCGCCACCGTGCAGCCTTCGACGGACCGCTCCCCCGTCGGGTCCTGCTCGACGACGGAGGCGAGCTCGCCTACCGGATCCGCGGAGAGCGGCACGTGTGGACCCCCGACGTCGTCACATTGCTCCAACACGCTGTGCGCAAAAGCGACGAGAACACGTTCCGCGACTACCTCCGCGCCGTCGACGACCAGACGGAGAAGCTGAAGAACCTCCGCGGCCTCTTCACCTTCGACGAACTCAACGAACCGATCCCCCTCGACGAGGTCGAGCCTGCGACCGAGATCGTCAAACGGTTCGCGACCGGCGCCATGTCGTTCGGGTCGATCTCATGGGAGGCGCACACGAACCTCGCCATCGCGATGAACCGCATCGGGGCAAAGTCGAACACCGGTGAGGGTGGGGAGGAGGCAAGCCGCTACCTGCCCGACGAGAACGGCGACTCGGCGCGCTCCGCCGTCAAGCAGGTCGCATCAGGGCGCTTCGGCGTCACGACCGAGTACCTCGTCAACGCAGACGACATCCAGATCAAGATGGCCCAGGGCGCCAAGCCGGGAGAAGGTGGGCAGCTCCCGGGCCACAAGGTGAACAACTGGATCGCGAAGGTCCGCCACTCGACGCCGGGCGTCGGACTCATCTCACCCCCGCCTCATCACGACATCTACTCCATCGAGGATCTCAAGCAGCTCATCTTGGATCTCAAGAACGTCAACCCGCGGGCCCGCATCTCCGTGAAGCTCGTCTCAGAGGTCGGGGTTGGCACGATCGCCGCAGGCGTCGCGAAGGCGAAGGCCGACCACGTGCTCATCTCCGGCAACGAGGGGGGCACCGGCGCCAGCCCGCTCACATCGGTCATGCAGGCCGGGTCGCACTGGGAGATCGGCCTTGCAGACACGCACCAGACGCTCGTCGCGAACGGCCTGCGAGGGCGCATCGCGGTACAGACCGACGGCGGCATCCGCACCGGACGCGACGTTGTCGTTGCCGCTCTGCTCGGCGCAGACGAAGTCGGGTTCGGTACCGCGCCGCTCATCGCCCAGGGCTGCATCATGATGCGCAAGTGCCACCTCAACACGTGCCCGGTCGGCGTCGCCACTCAGGACCCGGAGCTGCGCAAGCTCTTCCCGGGCACGCCGGAGCACGTCGTCAACTTCTTCATGTTCACTGCGGAGGAGACCCGCAGGATCATGGCGAGACTCGGCTTCCGGAGCTACGCCGAGATGATCGGCCGCTCCGACCTGCTCCACGTGCGCGACGCCGTCGACCACTGGAAGGCGAAGGGCCTCGACTTCTCCCGCATCCTTGCCAAACCGGTGCCACCGCCCGGAGTGGCAACCTCGAACGTCGAGACGCAGGACCACGGCCTCGACGAGGCGCTCGACAACGTGCTCATCGAGAAGGCCGCGCCGGCGCTCGAGCAAAAGGAGGCGGTTGCGTTCGACACGGCGATCGCCAACACCAATCTCCCCGTCGGCGCCATGCTGTCCGGCGAAGTCGCCCAACGCTTCGGGCACGCCGGCCTGCCCGATGACACGATCCACGTGCGCCTCGTCGGAACCGCAGGGCAGAGCTTCGGGGCGTGGCTCGCGAAGGGCGTGACTCTCGAGCTTCTCGGTGATGCGAACGACTACGTCGGCAAGGGGCTTTCGGGAGGCCGCATCCTCATCCAGGCGCCGCCGCAGGGGCCGATCGTGCCGAAGGAGAACGTCATCATCGGCAACACCGTTCTCTACGGGGCGATCTCCGGCGAGTGCTACTTCAACGGCGGTGCCGGTGAACGATTCGCCGTGCGTAACTCGGGGGCCGTCACCGTCGTCGAGCGGGTCGGCGACCACGGCTGCGAGTACATGACGGGCGGCTGTGTCGTCGTCCTCGGCAAGGTTGGACGCAACTTCGCCGCCGGCATGAGTGGAGGTATCGCCTACGCGATCGACGACCTCGGGGACTTCGAACAGCGCGTCAACCCGTCGATGGTGACCCTTGAGCGGATCGATGCCGACGACACGCCGCCGCCGGGAGTCTCCGACGACCCGACGATCGAGGAGCTCTTGGAAGACCCGCTCCGGCACGACGCGTGGAGGCTGAAGACGCTCATCGCGCGCCACGCTCGCCTCGTCGACAGCTCCCGAGCCCGCGAGGTCCTCGACAACTTCGACTCGTTCCTCCCGAAGATCTACAAGATCGTGCCGGACGAGTTCCGCAGGGCGCTCGTCGAAGGAGCGGAGGGGTCCTGATGGGCACCGTCAACGGCTTTCGCGAGTTCGAACGCCGGGACCGCAGCACCTTGCCCGTCGAGAAGCGCGTCGGGTCGTACAACGAGTTCACCGTCCCCCTCGACCGGCCCGAGCTGTCACGCCAGGGGGCCCGCTGCCTGGACTGCGGCACCCCGTACTGCCACAGCGCGTGCCCCGTCGACAACGTCATCCCCGACTGGAACGAACTCGTCCACCGCGGCGAGTGGCGCCGCGCTGTCGACGTGCTCCACTCGACGAATAACTTCCCCGAGTTCACCGGCCGGGTGTGCCCCGCCCCGTGCGAGGAGGCGTGCACGCTCAACCTCCTCGACGCACCGGTGACGATCAAGACGATCGAGCACGCGATCATCGAACGGGCGTGGGCGAAACGCTGGATCCAGCCGGCGATCCCGGTGCGGCGCACCGACAAGAGCGTCGCAATCGTCGGCTCCGGGCCGGCCGGCCTGGCCGCCGCACAACAGCTTGCTCGGGCAGGGCACCGAGTCGTCGTCTATGAAAGGAACGCGAAGATTGGGGGGCTGCTTCGCTACGGCATCCCAGACTTCAAGCTCGCGAAGTCGGCGATCGACCGGCGCCTATCGCAGATGCAGGCCGAAGGCGTCGATTTCCGCGTCAACCGTCACATCGGTGTCGACGTTCCCGTCGAGCGGCTCGTCGACCGGTACGACGCGATCGTCCTCGCCAGCGGGGCAGAGCAGCCCCGCGACCTGCCCGTGCCGGGTCGAGACCTCGGCGGCGTGCACTTCGCCATGGCATTCCTCACCCAGCAGAACCGCCGCAACGGCGGCGAGCCGATCGGGGACGCCACCCCGATCACCGCCGAAGGCAAGCACGTCGTCGTCATCGGAGGCGGTGACACGGGTTCGGATTGCGTCGGCACCACAAACCGGCAGGGCGCTGCATCGGTCACGCAGCTCGAGCTGCTGCCACAACCGCCCGAGTCTCCCGACAAGCTCCTCACCTGGCCGAACTGGCCGAACCGCCTGCGCACCTCGACATCGCACGAGGAGGGATGCAAGCGGACATGGTCGGTGTCGACGACCGCGTTCCGCGGCAACGGCAGTGTGGAGTCGCTGTCTGTCGTGCAGGTCGAATGGCAACAGATGGACGGGGCGTGGGAAATGACCGAGGTCCCCGGCTCGGAGTTCGACCTGCACGCCGATCTCGTGCTCCTCGCCATGGGATTCACAGGCCCCGTCCGCAACGGCCTGATCGACGCCCTCGGCGTCGCCATCGACGACCGGGGGAACGTCGCGGCCGGCACCAGCGACTACGCCACGAGCGTCGAGGGCGTCTTCGCCGCAGGCGACATGCGCCGCGGACAGTCGCTCGTCGTGTGGGCGATCCGGGAAGGACGCCGGTGCGCCAGGGCCGTCGACGAATTCCTGATGGGCGAGTCGAGACTCCCTTGTTGAACGACCTTGCGAACCTAGTGGTCTGGCGCGGATTTGGTGACGTGGCCGAAATCCATCGTTCCTGCGCATCTATGGGAAGCCGGCTTCCGCCTCCACTATCTACGCAAGAACGGTCGGGCCGGGTGAACGGCTGCTACCGGAGGACCCGCCGAAATCGGGGTGACGATGACAGGACCCGCCGGGATGATCATCAGCACTGACCATGCAAAGATCACGTTTCGAGACGACTGAGAACCCAACCGCACCAGGCAGCAAACGAACCCGCAACAGTCGCTAGCCTATCGCTTGATAGGAGCGGCTCGCCGAGAGAGAGGACAGGGCCATGGCCTACAACCTGAAGAACCGGAGCTTCGTCAAGGAGTTGGACTTCGAGCCCAAGGAGATGGAGTTTCTGCTCGATCTCTCCACCGCGCTCAAGACGGCGAAGTACGCGGGGACCGAGCAGCCACAACTGTCCGGCAAGAACATCGCCCTCCTCTTCGAGAAGACGTCGACACGGACCAGGGCCGCCTTCGAGGTCGCCGCATTCGACCAGGGCGCACACGTCACCTACTTCGATCCTTCCGGCTCCCAGATGGGCCACAAGGAATCCATCGCAGACACCGGACGCGTGTTGGGGCGCATGTACGACGCGCTCGAATACCGCGGTGCGTGGCAGAAGGACGTTGAGGAACTCGCAGCGCACGCCGGCGTTCCCGTGTACAACGGGCTCACCGCCGAGTGGCATCCAACGCAGATGCTTGCCGATTTCCTCACCATGCACGAGGCGAGCAAGAAGCCCTACAACACGATTTCCTACGCCTTCATGGGTGACCTGCGCTTCAACATGGCACGGTCCCACATCGTGATGGCCGCGCTCATGGGATCTGATCTGCGCCTCGGTGGTCCCGCCGAACTCGCACCCCCCGCGGACGTGTTGGAGGCGGCGAACGAGATCGCCGAGCGTACCGGCGCCAGAAGCACGGTCACCGAGGACCCGGACGAAGCGGTCAAGGGCGTCGACTTCATCCACACCGACGTGTGGGTCTCGATGGGCGAGCCGAAGGACGTCTGGACCAGCCGGGTCGAGCTCCTCAGGCCGTACCAGGTCAACACCGACCTCATGGCCGCGACCGGCAACAAGGGCGTCTACTTCATGCACTGCCTCCCCGCATTCCACGACTCCAACACCGTCGTCGGCAAGGAGATGATGGAGCACACCAACATGCCGAACGGTATCGAAGTGACGGACGCGGTCTTCGAGTCCCCGGCGAGCATCGTCTTCGACCAAGCAGAGAACCGCCTCCACACGATCTAGGCCGTGATGGTGGCGACGCTGGCGTGACCCGTAGTTCGTAGTCCGTAGACCGTAGTTCTTGCAGCTTGCAGCTCGGGTCTTTCT
>JAUVNV010000261.1 GCA_030599515.1 Acidimicrobiia bacterium | reverse complement strand
CCGATCTGAGCATCGAGGTGCGGGGTTCCGACGACGGATCGCATGAACTTCGAGAACGCGTAGGCGTTCTCGTTCGTCGAGCGGGCACCGCCGATGCCGGCGACCTTGCCACCCTTGAACGAGCCGAGACGCTCAGAGACGAGCGTGATCGCTTCGGCCCACGTCGCTTCGCGGAACTCGCCGTCGTCCTTGATGAGCGGCGTGGTGATCCGGTCTTCGGACTGGCCGTGGTCATGGACGAAACGGTCCTTGTCCGAGAGCCATCCATGGTTCGTCGCGTCGTTGTCGACGCCGTAGATGCGGATGATCTCGTTGTGGCTCGTCGGCACCGAGATCTTCGAGTGAACGGCGTCGACGAGCGACACCGACTCGACGGCCTCGATGTCCCACGGCCGGGCCTTGAACCGGTAGGGCTTCGCGGTGAGCGCCCCGACGGGGCAGATCTGGACGGTGTTGCCGGAGAAGTAGGAGGCGAACGGTTCGTCCGGGAAGGTGATGACCTGGACGTAGTTCCCGCGGTCCTTGAACTCGATGAGGGGATCGCCGGAGATCTCGTCGGAGAACCGGGTGCATCGCGCACACAGGATGCAGCGCTCTCTGTCGAGGAGGATGAGATCGGAGATCTCGATCGGCTTCTCGTAGTGGCGTTTCTCCTCGACGAAGCGGGATTCGCCGGCGCCGAACGCGAAGGCCTGGTCCTGGAGCGGGCACTCGCCGCCCTTGTCACAGACCGGGCAGTCGAGCGGGTGGTTGATGAGCAGGAACTCGAGGACTCCCGCCTGGGCCTTCTTCGCGGTCTCCGACTGGGTGTGGACGATCATCCCGTCCCCGACCGGTGTCGTGCACGACGGAACGAGAGCCGTTCCACTCGGTCCTTCGACCTCGACAAGGCAGGCCCGGCAGAGACCGACGGCAGTCATCCGGGGGTGGTAGCAGAAGCGCGGGATGTACGTCCCGGCCATCTGGGCTGCGTCGATGAGTGTCTGACCGGATTCGACCTGAACATCGACACCGTCGAGGTTGATCGTGACGGTGGTGCGTTCCTCAGTCACGGGGCACACCTCCAACGCTGATCGGCGCTCCGGTGATCATCGCTTCCACTTCGTCCTGGAAGTACTTCATCAACGAGACGACGGGGGCGGTCACGGATGGGCCGAGCGGGCAGATCGTGGTCATCGCCGGCGGCCACGTGAGCCCGGGGCTGATGTTGTCGGAGATGTCGAGCAGAAGACCGATGTCTTCCGACCGGCCGTAACCGTCGAGGATCCGTTGGAGGATGCGCTCGAGCCAGGTCGTGCCTTCCCTGCACGGCGTGCACTGTCCGCACGACTCATGGGAGAAGAAGCGGACGAGACGGTGCGCGGCTCCGACCATGTTCGTGGAGTCGTCCATCACGATCACGGCGCCGGATCCGATCATGGAGCCTTGTTCCGCGATGTCGTCGATGGTCACCGGTGTGTCGAGATGCTCGGCCGGGACGAACCAGGGTGCCGATGCGCCGCCGGGAACCCACGCCTTGAGTTCCCGGTCGTCGCGCATCCCGCCGCCGACCTCGTAGATCAGTTCCCGCCAGGTGATCCCGGCGACGATCTCATAGTCGCCCGGTTCCTTCAAGTGGCCGGACAGCGACATCACCCGGGTCCCGGACGACGTCTCAGGGCCGATCGCGGCGTACTTCGCTCCGCCGTTCTCGACGATCCAGGGAACGTTCGAGATCGTCTCGACGTTGTTGACGATCGTCGGCTTCGAGTAGAGACCTTCGACGGCAGGGAACGGCGGTTTGATGCGGGGTTCGCCGCGCCGTCCTTCGAGGCTCGACAGCAGCGCCGTCTCCTCGCCGCAGATGTACGCGCCGGCGCCGAGGTGGATGGTGACCTCGAGATCGAACCCGGATCCGAGGATGTTCTCGCCGATGTATCCGGTCTCGTACGCCTCGTCGATCGCCCTCTGTAGGCGCCGTGCCGGCTTCGGATACTCGCCCCGGATGTAGACGAACGCATGGTGCACGTCGAGGGCGTAGGCGGAGAGCACGATGCCTTCGACGAGTTGATGAGGGTCGCGTTCGAGCAACATCCGATCTTTGAACGTGCCCGGCTCGGATTCATCAGCATTGGCGACGAGATACCGGGGCCGCGTGTCGGGTGGCAGGAAACCCCACTTCACCCCGGTCGGGAACGACGCCCCGCCTCGACCGCGGATGTTCGAAGCCTTGACTTCGGCCGTGATCTCTTCGGGCTTCATCGACTTGAGAGCCCTCTTCAAGGTCTCGTACCCGCCGGTGTCAACGTACCGAGCCAGCGTGTGCGAATCGGAAGGATGCGCGTCCATGCGTTCCAACAAGATGGAGGTAGTCATGCCGCGGCCTCCTCGGATGAGCCGGGCTGCAAGCTGCAAGCTGCAAGCTGCAAGCTGCGAGTCGGGGTCTTGAGGCTTGAGGCTTGAAGCTTGAATCTCATTCTTCGCCTCCGGCCGTTCCGTAGGGGGCGAAAGCGGGCAACGCGGCGATGGCCCCTTCGGTCTCTTTCGGGCCCCAGTCGAACGACCGCCGACCGCCGAAGAGCAGTTGCATCTCGTCGCCGAAGATGACGTCCGGTTCCGCGTCGCGAAGCCACTTGATCAGATCCCGGGCCTTGCCCGGTTCGAGTCCTTCGACGAGTTCCCAGTTGACGGAGACGGCGGGTGCTCCGCCGCAGGCGCCGGAGCACTCGACGTGCTCGACCGAGATCTTGCCGTCGGGCGTCGTCTCTCCGTCGAGGACACCGGTCTCGTCCTCGATCGCTTCGAGCACGGCGTCGGCGCCGCCCAGGTAGCACGAGATCGAGGTGCAGACCGACACGAGGTACTTCCCGACCGGCTCACGCTTGTACATCGTGTAGAACGAGGCGACGGCCTGCACCTGTGCGGAGGTGAGTCCCGTCAACTCGGCGACCTCACGCATCGCTTCTTCGGTGACATGACCGTGCTCGAGAGCGGCGATGTACAGCAGCGGCATGACGGCGGACCTCTGCTCAGGGTACCGCTCGAGGAGTTCCTTGGCCCGCTCCTGGTTCTCGTGGCTCCAGTG
>JAUVNV010000192.1 GCA_030599515.1 Acidimicrobiia bacterium | reverse complement strand
GCCGTGATCTTCAGCCAGCCATCGCTGATGACGCCGACCGTCGATTCGCGGAAGTGGACGACTTCAGCGACGACGTCGAAGGTGGATTCCTTCTTGAACAGCCCGTACCCCCAGTCGACGATGCGCTCGCCGTACTGTCCGACCTTTCGCGCGGTGTCTTCGCTGCGCAGGATCGCCGCGAAGATCCAGACGGCAACTCCGATGACTACGAGTCCGACCGCTGCAATAGCGAAGGCGACACCTTGCGCCTGGCCTATCACTACCAACCCAAGCGATGCGAAGATCGGCAGGCTGAGTGTGACGAACGTGTTCCAGATGCTCGTGATCCCGATGCCGGCGGTCGCCTCCGCGGCTCCGACGCTGTAGAAGCCGAGCATGGAGTACTGAACCGCGAGCCCGAAGGCGCCGCCCATCGGCACGACGTTGCTGATCATGAACGACGTCTGCCGGATCACGAAGGCCGGTCGGTACTTGAGACCCGGGATCGCTGCCTGATAGGGCCAGACGTAGACGATGATGTTGATGATCGTCATCACGATCAAGATCCCGAGGGCCAGGGCAGACATGTTCTGGATCGCTGTCCAAGCCTGTCCATAGTCGCCGAACTGAGGCAACACGATCCCGAACACGAGGATCAACACGAGCAGCGTGATGATGCCCCCGATGATCGTCTTCTTCTTGTCTGATTTCTGCGGTGTCGGAGCGGCTGCGGCCGAATCACTCGTCATGGGGAGTGACCCTACTAGGGCATCGGAGGCGCAGTGGATGGGACTTCATCCACGCGAGGCCCGACCGGGCCGACGCGAAGGAATCCCACTCGAGGTGCCGGCGTTGAGCGACGTATGAGATCGGTACGAGTTCGTGGTACTTTCGTCTTCGTTGGGGTGGGCGTGCTTGTCGCGGCAATGGCGGTCGTGCTGATGAGAACACCGTCACAGAGCGATGATCCTCTTGTGCATTCCGCGGCGCCCGATGTCACGGTTGTCCGGAGCGATCCCAGCGAGGTGTACGACCCGGTGAGAGCAGGAGAACCGACGCCACCCGGGTATCGACAGTTGCTGGATCGGGATCAGATCGTGCCCGTATACGACCCGGTCTTCACGTCTGCGAGCCTGGTCGACTGGCCTGCCGGGATGCTGGTCATCGGGATTTCCGGAGAAGAGACGGCGAAGGCATACCCGGTCACGCACCTCAACCAGAGAGAGATGGTGATCGACTCCCTGGAGGGCACACCATTACTGGTCAGCTGGTGACCGCTTTGCGGTACGGCGATGGTCCATCGCCGAGAACTCAACGGCACTGTGCTCACGCTTGGGAATCAGGGTGCCCTGTGGGGTAACGCCATGACGTGGTGGGACCACGACACCGGGTCTGTCTGGAGCCAGCCGCTCGGCGAGGCGATTCTCGGTCCGCGGAAAGGGGAACGGCTCGAGCTCTTCCCTTCGACGCTCACAACGTGGGAAGCCTGGCTCGGAGCCCACCCCGAGTCGCTCGCCTTGGATGTTCACGCATGGCGAACCGCGTTCGATCTGGAAGACATGGCGGTCGTCGTCGACCTGGGCACAGAGGCCATCGCATACCGGATTCCCTCTCTCCGTGAAGTCGGCGTCGTCAACGACATCGTCGCCGGCCTCGAGATCGCCGTCGTAATCGATCCGGACGACGCCGCGCGGTGGGCGGTGTTCAGCAGGCGACTAGATTCGACAGTGGTCGAACTGGAACTGACGGATGAAGGTCTCTTCGACACGGTGTCCGGAACCGTGTTCGATCCGTTCCTCGGGATCGGACGATCCGGACCACTCGCCGACCAGACCCTCGACAGGCTGCCGGGCTTCACCTCGTTCCCGGACGACTACGTGACGTTCTTCCCCGACGGCCGGATCTGGCCCGAGTAGACGGCCCCTGGACCATGTCCCGGCACGGGGACCCGCAACTCAGCCGTGGAGGTCGTCCAACTCCGTTTGGGACACCTCTGCGGGGAGCTTGCCGATGATGATCATGCCGAGGACCTCGTCCATGGTCACATTGGCCTTGTTGACCGTGCCGACGAGTTTGCCCTGGAGAATCACGCTGATCCGGTCGGCCAGGTCGAAGACGTCGTGGATGTCGTGGCTGATCAGGAAGATGCCGATTCCTTCGTTCTTGAGCTGCTTGATCAACTCGCCCACCTGCGTCGTCTCGGCGGGCCCGAGCGCCGCCGTCGGCTCATCCATGATGATGATCCTGGCGTTGTAGTAGACCGACTTGGCGATGGCAACGGACTGGCGCTGACCGCCCGAGAGCGAGTTTACCGGCACCTTCAGATTCTTGAACTGGGGGTTCAAGCGGGCCATGACCTCGCGAGTTGCGGCTTCCATCGCAGAGTCGTCCAGGGTTCCCCAGCGGGTCCGCAGCTCCCGCCCCAGGAACATGTTCCCCGGTGAATCGATGTTCTCAGCAAGGGCAAGCGTTTGATAGATCGTCTCGATCCCAAGCGCCTTGGCATCTCTGGGGTTGTCGATGGTGACCTTCTCGCCATCGATCCTGATCTCACCCGAATCTGCCCGGTGGGCTCCGGACAGGGTCTTGATGAGCGTCGTCTTCCCGGCGCCGTTTCCACCGACGAGGGCAACGACCTCGCCCGCAAACAGGTCGACGGAGACATCGTCTACCGCGTGGACGCCACCGAAGGCGACCCGAATGTTGTTCATCTCGACCAGTGGCGTCCGCTGGAGGGTTTCCTGGGTCATGTCGCTACGTCGCTTTCCGCCGGTAGACACTGTCCAACGCAACCGCAGCGATCAGCACGATGCCGACGACGATGTCCTGCAGCGGTGCGTCGACCCCCATGAGGACCATTCCCGATATCAGCGACTGCATCACGAGGGCGCCGAGTACTGCTCCGGGGATGGTGCCGACTCCACCGCTCAGCGATGTTCCCCCGATGACCGCCGCGGCGATGACGTAGAGCTCCGTCAGCTGACCCATGCCGCTCGTCGCGGCGTTCAGGCGGGCGATCTGAACCGAGGCGGCGACCGCCACGAGGACACCCATCAGCATGAACGTCTTCACGATGGTCCAGCGGGTCTTCACACCGGCGAGTTCGGCCGCCTCCGGATTGCCGCCGATGGCGTATACGTATCGACCGTAGCGGGTGCGTGTCGCCGTGAATTGCATGACGAGAGCCACGACGATCGTGATCAGCACCGGAGTGGCGAGGCCGAGCGGGATCGTCAGGCCGCCGGGAGGCCATGCGATGCCGTTCTCTTCGGCGTATTGCATGGCAAGGCGCTCGGGCATCGGGTAGCTGTTGATGACGGCGGTAGCACCCATCACGACGGAGCAGGCCACGACGGCGATCCCGATCTCCGCCCACATGGGACGGGGTTCGAACCCGAACTTGATCTTCTGGCGCCGCCGCACGACAAGCAGGGCGACGATGCCAACACACGCCGCGATCCCGATGATCCAGGTCCAGGTCCCGCCGATGGTGCCGCGGGCTCCACCCCCGAAGATCTGGAATGTCTTGTCCATGGGTGCGATCGTTCGGCCACTCGCCATCCACCACGCGAGACCACGCCAAACGAGGAGGCCACCGAGCGTGACGATGAACGACGGCACCCCGACATAGGCGACAACGGCGCCCTGAAGTGCACCCATTGCTGCCCCGAGGGCAACTCCGGTGGCCAGCGCGATGATCCAGATCGCGGGATGACCGATCCCAAAGATATCCGGGAGGATCTCAGTCTGCAGCAGGGCCATCGCCATGCCAACGGCTGCCAGCATGGATCCCACCGAGAGATCGATGTTGCGGGTGACGATGATCAGCACCATCCCCGTCGCCATGATGGCGACGACGGAGGTCTGAACCGTGAGGTTCCAGAGGTTGCGCGCCGTCAGGAACGTGCCGCCGGACATGATGTTGAAGCCGATCCAGAGCACGAGCAGCGCACCGATCATGCCGAGGAGACGGGTATCGATCTCCGCCGAACGGATGATGGCGCCGATGGATCGTGATCCGCCGGTCTCGGAGGTTGTGGAATCGGTCGCGTCGGCGTCCGTCCCGCGACCGGCGGGCGAGTCTTCTCGGTCGGTGTCGGGTGTGTCGGCCAAAGCAGGCAACACACTAAACGGTTGAAGTGGG
Source organism: Acidimicrobiia bacterium (assembly GCA_030599515.1). GTDB lineage: Bacteria > Actinomycetota > Acidimicrobiia > Spongiisociales > UBA5794 > JAHEEL01. The sequence goes on along the minus strand of JAUVNV010000192.1, from coordinate 853 downwards.
CATGTCAGAAATGAGAGGGCCGCCCCCACGGAATGTGGGAGCGGCCCTCTTCGATCAACTGATTGTCAGCTGTGTTTGGTGCCTACGGGCAAACCGCCACACTGCCGGCTTCAACGTCCTTGCAGAGGTCCTCAACGCTGATCCAGCCAGCCGTGACAACCAGATCGAGGTTGTCGGCGGTGATGGGGATCGGTGACAGAAGGATCGAGAACATCTCGTTGCCTCCCGGCGTCGTGAACTTGATCATGGATGGCACGTCTTCCATCTTGGTTCCGGCTGCGAGGAGCGCGGCGACCTCGCCGGCTGTTCTACCGAGGAGGCGGGCGTCCTTCCACACGTCCACGGTCTGCGTGCCGAGAGCGACACGGTTCAGGGCGGCGCCGTCGCCGTCCTGACCGGACACCGGAACGACACCGTCGAGACCCTGTGCCGCGAGAGCAGCAACAACGCCGCCGGCCATGCCGGCGTTGGAGGAGACAACCGCCTGAACGTCGTTGTTGTTCTCGGTGAGGAACTGCTCCATGTTGGTCTGTGCGACCTCAGGGGCCCAGTTGTCCGTGTAGGACTCGCCGACGATGACGATGTCACCGGCGTCGATGGCCTCTTGCAGGATCTCCTGCTGACCCCCACGCAGGAAGTCTGCGTTGGCATCGGCAGCGTTGCCCTTGATCATCACGTAGTTGCCCTTCGGGACAGCCTCGAAGATCGCACGTGCCTGCATCCGTCCGACCTCTACGTTGTCGAAAGTGATGTAGAAGGCGCCCGGATCCTCAATGAGACGGTCGTACGCGATGACCGGGATGCCCTGGTCGAGAGCGCTCTGCACGGCCGGCTTGATCGCCGTGCCGTCCTG
>JAUVNV010000235.1 GCA_030599515.1 Acidimicrobiia bacterium | reverse complement strand
TCTCCCGAGATCCCGTTGGAGATCGTCGACGAGGCTGGCATGTAAGGTGCCGTCGCGTGCCGGTCTCGGTATCTCCGCCTGCTCCCGCAGTGCTTAGGCGGCACCGAGGAATCCGGCAGCCGAGGTGGGTTGCGAGAGCCCATGCTCCGCAGCGGCGAGCGTTTCCAAGCACGCCGCGATAGAGGGCAGTTCGTGCAAGTCGTGCAGTGCAACGATGGCGTCGACGGTGAGCCGGCGGGCCTCCAGGTCGCGCCGTCCGTCGTGCTTGATGCGCCCGAGCAGGCCCCGGATCGTGGCTTCGCCACCGGGGTCCCGCTGAGTGATCGCCAAACCGAGCGCCGTCTCGGCCTCTGTGCACGCTCGATCGTGGTCTCCGCGCAATCGTGCGATCCGAGCGAGGTTGTAGTGGGCCCAGGCGACGCCACCGGCGTGGTCGATGCTCTCCATGAGATCGAGGCACTCGTTCGTGATGTTCTCCGCCTGGTCGAGTTCACCCATCTCGATACCTGCCATGCCGAGGTTGCTGAGTGCCCACGCGGCACCGAGGCGGTTGCCGATGCGTCGGAACCCCGCGAGGCCCTGGTTGAATGAGGCTCTGGCATGAACGTACCGGGCGAGTTGGAGTTGTGCCCGCCCAAGCCAGATGTACATCGAACTCACCGATCCGACGAGCGAGCCCCAATCGTCGAGATCGCGACTGAGTTCGATGCCCTCCTCGAGCAGCACGAGGGCTTCATGGCATGAGCCCTGCTTGCGCCGGATGTCGCCGAGGTAGCCGAGTGCGCTCGCCATGCCCTGCCGGTCACCGAGGCGGCGGAATCGATCCAGACTCTCCATGAGAGGGCCATCCGCGGTGTCCGGTCCTCGGATCAGATACGTCGTCTCGGCGATCGCCAGCAACGCCGAGGCAATCTCCCTGTCGTCGTCGAGGTCGCGAAAGTGACGAAGACCGCGCTGCTGAAGCACCTCGGCCCTGTCCAGATCGCCCGTGTGGCCGGCGACCATGCCGAGGAGGATCAGGGATCGACCGATCCCGAGTTCGTCGTGGTGTTTCTCTGATCCCCGGAGCGCCGACTCGAGTGAAGAGACGGCCCGTGCGTTGGGCATGCCGCTCTTGACGCCGAGGTCGCCGATGTCGAGGAGGATGAGATGTCGACGCGGGTGGTCCTCTTCAACGAGTGGCAGTATCGCTTCGAGCGCCCGGCGGCCCTCGTCCCACCGACCTCGCATCTCCAGAAATCGCCGGAGAGAGAGAGCCATCGAGATCGCCTCTTCGGTATGTTCTTGCTCGGTGAGTCGGGCGAGTGCAATCCGGATGTTGGTCCGGCTGTCGTCGAGACGCTGGAGCCAATCGATCTGCCCGGCACCTTGAAGATGTTGGTCGCCGTCCCCGGCAAGCGCAGCGAAGTAGGTGGCGTGGCGATCGTGCACGATTCCGGCATCCGAGGTCGAGAGATACTCCCTGTGTGAGAACTGCCGTAGCGACTCGAGCATGCGGTAGCGCATCCGGTCTCTCGAGGGCTCAATGACCAGGAGCGACTTCTCGACGAGTCGGCCGACGACGTCGACGACGGAGGCCCTGGGAATCCTGTCATCGGCGATGACGGATTCGGCCGCTTCGAGATCGAAGGTCTGGGCGAGCACCGACAGACGATTGAACGCAAGTTGATCTTCTTCATCGAGTAGGTCGTAGCTCCACTTGATCGCCGCCTCGAGGGTCTGATGTCGGGGCAGTGCCGTGTGGACCCCGGTCGTGAGAAGCCGGAACCGGTCCTCGAGGCGACGGTCGATCTCATCGACGGAGAGCATGCGCGTTCGTGCGGCTGCCAGTTCAATGGCGAGAGGAAGACCATCGAGACGGCGGCACACGTTGAGGGCGATCCGGGCCGTCTCGTCGTTGAGTGTGAATCGAGTGTTCGCCGCTACGGCCCGTGTCGCGAACAGCTGAACCGCCTCACTGCGCATCGGATCGTGCATCTCCGGCGCCCCGTCCGTCAAAGACAACCCCGGTACGGTCAAGGTGGCTTCGCCCGGAACGCTCAGCGGTTCGCGACTCGTGACCATGACGGTGAGATCAGGGGTTGTTGTGAGGAGATCGTGCACGATGTCGGTGCATGCCTCGAGAAGGTGCTCACAGTTGTCGAGCACGAGTAGGAGAGATCGCGTACGGAGCGCGGTCCTCAGCATATCGGTGATGGGCACACCGGATTGCGGTGAGAGTCCGACGGCACGGGCGATTGCGGAGGGCACGAGTGACGGGTCGGAGAGGTGTTCGAGGCCCGCGACCCAGACACCGTCCTCGAACCGGTCGAGAACCCCGGCGGCGGCTCTGAAGGCGAGCCTCGTCTTGCCGACGCCACCGGGTCCGGTCAGGGTGACCAGCCGATGTGCGGAGAGGAGACTTGAGATCTGACTCAGTTCGTTGCTGCGACCAATGAACGGATCGAGTTCCATCGGGAGATTCGTGCTGTGCGCCCCTGCCGATCGCAGCGGCGGGAAATCCACACGGAGTCTCGAGTGAGTCAACTGGTAGATCCGCTCGGAACCCGTGAGATCGCGCAGCCGGTGATCACCGAGATCCAGTGTTCCGATTCCTCCGGCAACAGCGCTCTGAAGCTGTGTTTCGATCGCCGCCGACATCGTCACCTGAGCCCCGTGCGTGACCTCGAGGAGGCGTGCACACCGGCTCAAGGTGCTCCCGAAGTAGTCGCCACCGCGCCTCTGCGCTGACCCGGCATGGATCGCCATCCGCACGTCCATCCCATCGATGTCCGCCCAGTCGGCGTCACCGAGGGCGAGCTGCGCTTCGAGAGCGGCAGCAACTGCCTCGGACGATGTCTCGAAAACCGCGCAGAAGCCGTCACCGACCGCCTTGAAGATCGTTCCACCGTGCTTCCCGATGATGTTTCGCAGCAGATCGTCATGTCGCGCGAGGGCATCGCCCATCGCGTCCGGGTACTGCTCCCAGAGCCGCGAGCTTTGGACGATGTCGGTGAACAGGAACACGACCGATCCGGACCCTGGGTCCTCCCCAGGCGAGGGCGCGGGTTCGCCGGTCACGATGCTGCCGCCTCTTCGATCCGGGAGATCATCGCCGGATCGGGGTCCGCGGCGGTCGACGCGGGCACCAGGAGCGTCGAGAGAATCTCGATCTCGATATCGGGGAGCGCGTCGAGTCGAACCGTTCGGATCGTCGGTGGATTGATCACGTATGGCGAAGCCTCGTAGACCGTCACCTGATGATCGGTCGGGTAGAAGCGCCGGAGGGATGAGACGAGGATCTCGATCATCCGCCGCGGCGGGGGGCCCTCCACGGTCGCCGGCCGGCCGATCGCTCCGATCTGCCACAAGATCAGCGGCGTCGAGGTGTCGACCGCTCGGGGATGCGTGATGAATCGTGTCGCCTCATAGCTCTGGCATCCTTGTTCGCCGGGGTCGATGCCGAGATCGGCGAACAGGCAGTCCTCGGCAGAGATGCCGGGGAGCATGTGGGCCTCGAAACCCTCCGCCCGGGCGCGCTCGATGGCGTCGTGTGATGGAGAGACGAACACGCCGGGGTGGCCGTAGAAGACGACACAGAGATGATCGACTCTCCGCAGGGTGGCGAGGATCTCGTCGACCATGGCATCGTAGATCTCGGAGCGTGGCGCGCCCTCGCTTCGGCCGCGCTCATAGATGCCGATCAGCGATCGGGCACTCGAGTTCAGGCTTTCGACCCAGAGTGCCGTCGGCCCATCGGCGACGAGATACAGCACCTCATCGGCCCTCTCGATCGTTGCCGTTGCCTCAGGTGTCGTCTGGGCGCCGAATCGGATTCCCGTCCCGACGATCGTCAGACGCGCAGAGGTCAACTGCGGATGATGCGGTACAGCACGACGCCTTGTTGAGCCGTCTCCTTCTTGATG
>JAUVNV010000034.1 GCA_030599515.1 Acidimicrobiia bacterium | reverse complement strand
TCCCGCCCGGGTTGCTTCCCCGCTGCACTCCGACCCCCACCGGCCCTTCAGGCCACCTCCCCCTGAGGAGGAAGAAGAAGAAGAAGACGGACTCGCTGCGGTCGCCGTACTCCGTATTCCGTACAAGGCCCCTCCTTCTTCGTTGGTGTGACAGTGTGGTTGACCGGGGCGGTCGCGGTCGACTAGCGTCGCGACCGCAAATCGACACCAACCTTTAAGCCGGTCCAGCGAGGCCGGGAAGGAAGGAGACAGCATGTACGACGCCCAAGGCGGCGACGGATTCCTCGGAACCGTTAGCCGCTTTTCTCATGTTCGGAGGTGCGACGCATGGCGCGCGTGATGGATGCGGGAGACGTGGAGCGAGCCATTCGGCGGATCGCCCACGAGATCATCGAGAAGAACCGTGGCTCCGAGGACCTCGTGCTGCTCGGCATCCAGACGAGGGGAGTACCGCTCGCCGAACGCCTCGCCCGGGTGCTCGAAGGGATCGAAGGTTCTGCGGTGTCCTGGGGGAGCCTCGACATCGGCATGTACCGGGACGACCTCGACCAACGCCCGAAGACCGAGTTGGGTGCCACGAGCGTTCCGGTTCCGATCAGCGGGAAGACCGTGATTCTCGTCGACGACGTGCTGTTCGCAGGCCGCACGATCAGAGCGGCGCTCGACGCCCTGGCCGACATCGGCCGTCCGAGCCGTGTTCAACTCGCCGTCCTCGTCGATCGTGGACACCGTGAGCTCCCCATCCGACCGGACTACATCGGGAAGAACGTGCCGACCTCGCGCAGTGAGCGTGTCTCCGTCCGACTCGTCGAGAGGGACGGGGAGGACGGAGTCGTCATCGAGTCGAGGGAAGACACGTGAACCACTTTCTGACCATCGAGGGCCTTACAGCCGATGATCTCAACGGATTGCTCGACGATGCAGACGAGTTCGTCGAGGTACTGCACCGGCCCATCCCCAAAGTCCCGGCTCTGCGCGGCAAGACCGTTGCCACCATGTTCTTCGAACCGTCCACCCGGACCAAAATGTCATTCGAGAAAGCAGCGAAAGCACTGAGCGCCGACACGATGTCCTTCTCGCCCGGACCGTCGTCGCTCTCGAAGGGCGAGAGTCTGAAGGACACCGTTCTCACCGTGAAGGCGATGGGCACCGACGCCATGGTGGTGCGCCACAAGGCGACCGGTGCTCCATGGCGGATCGCCGAGTGGATCGAGCAACCTGTGCTCAACGGCGGCGACGGAGCGCATCAACACCCAACCCAGGCGCTGCTCGATGCGCTCACGATTCGTCAGCACTTCGGGACGCTCGAAGGGCTCAATATCGGGATCGTCGGGGACATCCGTCACTCCAGGGTCGCCCGCTCCGACATCCAGGCGTTCTCGACGCTGGGCGCCGACGTGACGATGGTCGCCCCCAGAACGCTCCTGCCCGTCGACACCGAGGGGTTCGCGGCCGTCGCGAGCGAAAACCTCGACGAAGTCCTCGGGGATTTCGACGTCGTCTATGTCTTGCGGGTCCAAGCCGAGCGGGGAGGCGCATCCGTGTTCCCCTCGCTCTCCGAGTACACCGACCGGTACGGCATCACGAAAGAGAGATTCGCCCGCTTCAAGGATGAAGCGATCGTTCTTCATCCCGGACCGATGAACCGTGGCGTCGAGATCGAAGGCGCCGTCGCCGACGACCCGAGGGCTCTGATCCTCGACCAGGTGTTCAACGGAGTCGCCGTGCGAATGGCCGTCTTGTTCCGACTGCTCGGAGGTGAGAGCAATGAGTGATCTGATCCTTGTCGGCGGCATCGTCCTCACAGCGAGGGGCCTTGAAGAGACCGACCTTCGGATTCGTGACGGTCTCATCGTGGAAATCGGCCCCGGCCTCGAAGGCGGCGCGACGATCGACTGCAGCGGAGCATGGGTTGGTCCCGGCCTCGTCGATCTGCACGCCCACTTCCGCGAACCCGGCCAGGAGTGGAAGGAAGACATCGAATCCGGTTCGAGAACCGCCGCGGCCGGCGGATACACCGCCGTCTTCGCGATGCCGAACACCGATCCCGCGACCGACTCCGGTCACGTGGCCCGGTTCGTCGCGAATCGGGGCGCTGAGGTCGGACTGGTGGAGGTGCGGCCGGTCGGAGCGATCACCAAGCGGCGCGCCGGAAAAGAGTTGGCGCATCTCGACGAACTCTGGGCGGTCGGCGTAAGGGTCTTCTCTGATGACGGCGACGTCGTTGCGGACGCGGGACTGCTCCGCCAGGCGATGGACTACCTTGCAGCACGAGGTGGAGTGATCTCACAGCACGCCGTCGACGTCGGGTTGTCCAGCGGCGGATTCATGCACGAGGGGAGCGTCTCGTCGCTGCTCGGCATGCAGGGGATACCGTCGGCAGCCGATGACGTCATCCTCGTCCGCGACCTCAGACTCGTTGAGATGACCGGTGCGCGCTACCACGTCCAGCATCTGTCGACCGCGACGGGTGTTCGCCTGATCGCTGCGGCGAAGGCGAAGGGTCTGCCGGTGACCGCTGAAGTAACACCCCACCATCTGGCCTTCGATCACACCGCCGTCGAGACGACCGATCCGGCGTTCAAGATGATGCCGCCCCTTCGGTCGGAGGAAGACCGCGACGCGTTGCGGCGCGGCCTCGAGGACGGAACGGTCGACATCGTCGGCACCGACCATGCGCCACATGCCGCCCACGAGAAAGAGGTTCCGTGGGAACACGCACCGAACGGCGTGCTCGGTCTCGAATGGGCAGCCGCGGTGGTGAATACCTTCACGGATCTCGATCAAGCAGCGTTCTACGACCGGCTCTCGGCTGCCCCAGCTCGCATCGGCCAGATCGATGGACAAGGCATGCTGCCGGCTGAGGGTGGGCCGGCGAACCTCGCGGTGTTCAATCCTGCGGTCGAATGGACACCGTCGGCGACGGTCTCCAAGTCCGAGAACAGCCCGTACTTCGATCTACCGCTGCGGGGCAGGGTGACCGCCACGATCTACCGGGGCAGAGTCACCGCCCGCGACGGCGTCCCGGCGGATTGAAGCTATGGAATTCCTCGTCGTGATATGGGCGACACGATCGTGAGCCGATCGAACGTGGATCTTGCCACCATTCTCGGGCCCATGACATTGAGGAGCCCGATCGTGGCAGCGTCCGGCACCGTGGGATCGGTGGTCGACTTCGCGGGGGCCGGCGACTTCAGCGTGTACGGCGCCGCGGTAGCGAAGTCCGTGTCCTCTGATCCGTGGCCGGGACGTGATACGCCCCGGCTGGCGTCATCGGGCGAGGGCATGCTGAATGCCATCGGGATCCAGAATCCGGGAATCGAGGCATGGGCGGAACAGATCAGCCCGCGCATCGATACCGTCGCCGTGCCGGTGTGGGGATCGACGGTCGGGCACGATGCGGCGGGGTTCGCTGAGGTCGCGGCCGGCCTCGAATCGGCTGGGGTGGCTGCCATCGAAGTGAATCTGTCATGTCCGAATCTCGATGATGGGCACCTCTTCGCTCTCGACCCGACGGCATCCGCGGAAGTGGTAGATGCCGTTCGCTCATCGACCGACCTGCCGATCGGAGCGAAGCTATCCCCGAACGTGGTCGACATCGTCGAGATCGCTGCGTCGGTTCAGGAGGCCGGAGCGGATTGGGTCGTGCTCACCAACACCGTCTGGGGCGCCGGATTCGACACGAAGACGCGGCGTCCGAAGCTGAGAGCGGTCGTCGGGGGCTACTCCGGAGCCCCGATGAAGGCGATCGCCATGCGATGTGTCTGGGAGGTGGCCCAGGCGCTTCCCCAACTCCCGATCCTTGGCTGCGGCGGAGTGCGATCGGGTGATGACGTGGTGGAGTACCTCCTGGCCGGCGCATCGGCGGTTGCGGTCGGCACGGCCCACTTCGCCGAGCCGCGGATCGGCAGACGAATCATCAAGCAACTGGAGAGATACATGACACGCAACGACATCAACAGAGTGGAGGAACTCGTCGGAGCGGCAGAACCGTGGTGAAAGGAGTCATCGTCGCGCTGGATCTCCCCAACGCCGAGGCGGCCGTCACCATGGCGGGGGATGTCGCCGATCATGTCGCCGGCTTCAAGATCGGCCTCGGCCTACTGCACGGACCGGGCCCGTTGCTGATCTCGGCTCTGGTCGCTCTCGGCAAGCCCGTCTTCGTGGACGCGAAACTCCACGACATCCCTTCGCAAGCAGAGGCGGCGGCCCGGCGACTCGGCGAGCACGGCGCACGATGGGTGACGGCGCACGTCGGGGGCGGGCAGGGGATGCTCGAAGCCGCCGTTCAAGGCCTCCTCGTTGGGGCCGGTGCCGCACCGGCGGGCATTCTCGGAGTGACGGTGCTGACCTCGTTGGATGAAGCGTCGCTGGCTCGGGTCGGAATCAATCGGACCCCCGGCAAACTCGTTGCTCGTATGGCGAAGGTCGCCGACGCCTCTGGGTGCGAAGGAGTCGTGTCCTCCCCGAAGGAGTTGACAATCGTTGCAGATGTCGCGCCGAACCTTCTTCGGGTCACGCCCGGGATCCGGCCCGTCGATCGTGACGACGACCAGGCCCGGACCATGACGCCGACCGAGGCCGTCGAGAGGGGTGCGGATCTTCTCGTCGTGGGTCGCCCCATCACCGCAGCGGCCGATCCGCGAGAGGCGGCCGCCGCGATCGCGTCCCAGGTCGAAGCCGCACGCCCCACGGATTGATAGAGTCCCCCCATGGCTTCCACCAACAACCTCCCGCCGATGAGCGAAGAGCAGAGAGCCCTGGCCCTCGAGAAGGCCGGCGCCGCCCGGCGACAACGCGCTGAGATCAAGGCGCTGCTCAAAACCGGTTCCCTGACACTCGCCGAAGTGTTCGAACAAGCGGAGACCAGCGACATCGTTGCAGGCACCAAGGTCTACCCCCTCCTCGCTTCGATGCCCCACACGGGCAAGATCAAGGCCAAGCGCCTCATGGAAGATCTGCGCATCGCCGAGAATCGGAAGATTCGCGGCCTTGGCTCACGTCAGCGCGAAGACCTCCTCATGACATTTGCCTGAGGGGAGACTCCTCGTCGTTTCCGGCCCCTCCGGGGTCGGAAAATCGAGCGTGATCGACGCCGTCCTGGAGCGGTCCGGCGCCGGGTTCTCGGTATCGGCAACTACACGTGCACCGCGTCCTGGAGAGCTCGACGGACAGGATTATCGATTCGTGGACCAGGACACGTTCTCCGAACTGGTCCGATCCGGTGGAATGCTCGAGTGGGCCGAGTACGGTGGGTACCGTTACGGAACGCCGAGAGCGCCGGTTCTGGATCTGCTCGATCGCGGCATCCACGTTGTTCTTGACATCGAGAACGACGGTGCTCGCCAGGTCAAGCGAGCGTATCCATCGGCAGTGCTTGTGTTCCTGACGCCGCCATCGCGCGACGAACTCGAGAGGAGGCTTCGGAGCCGGGGTGATACGACCGAACACGACATCGAGCGACGTCTGGGGGTCGCCGACGAGCAGATCCTCGATGCACGCCGGCACTACGACCACCTGGTCGTGAATGACGATTTGGAGACCGCGATCTCGCGAGTTCTCTCTATACTCGAAGCACCGGCCGCCTCGGACGAGGATTCGGACGCGTTCCGAACCGCCGGGGATGCCGCAACAACCAGGAGTGACACCGAATGATAACCGAGCCGCCGATCGGCGCTATTGTTGAGAAGACCCAGTCCCGTTTCGGACTCGTTGTACTCTCGGCTCGCCGCGCACGGCAGATCAACGCCTACTTCAACCAACTCGGCGAGGGACTCGGCGGCTACATACCGCCGCAGGTCCACAGCCTCTCCCGCAAACCGCTCTCGATTGCGCTCGAAGAGATCTTTGAAGACAAGGTCGTCGTCGCTCCCATCGAGGAGTAGGCGATGCTCGCCGGGCGACGCGTCGTGCTCGGTGTCACCGGAGGGGTCGCCGCCTACAAGGCGGCCTACCTCGCCCGTCGGTTGGTGGAACGCGGCGCGGCGGTCCGGACCGTGATGACGGACGCTGCGACCGAGTTCATCGGTCCGCATACGCTTGCGGCCATCACCGGGACCCGACCGGTGATCGACCTGTTCGACGCCGACGAAGTCAGCCCCCACACGACGCTCGGTCGCTGGGCCGACGCACTTGTCGTGGCGCCCGCAACCGCCGCGACGCTCGCACGATTGGCGAACGGCCTCTCGGACGACCCGGTATCGGCCACGGTCCTCGCCACGGTTGCCCCCGTTGTGATCGCTCCTGCGATGCATACCGAGATGTGGCAGCACCCGGCGACGGTCGCGAACGTTGAGCGACTCGAGTCCTTCGGATACCACATCGTCTCGCCCGAGGTCGGAGCCCTGGCCGGTGGCGACACCGGCCTGGGACGACTCGCGGATCCGGATCGAATCGCCGATGCCGTAGCGGGCGTTCTGCCGGGTGGTCCGTTGACAGGCGTTGAGGTGCTGATCACCGCAGGAGGCACCCGAGAGCCGATCGACCGGGTCCGATATCTCGGGAATCACTCGTCAGGGAAGATGGGAAACGCCATTGCCGTTGCAGCAGCGCGCCGTGGAGCGAACGTCACTCTGGTGACCGCCGGACCGGGGATCGACCATCCGCATGTGACGGTGGTTCCCGTCGAGACGGCAGCCGACATGGCGGAGGCAGCATGGCGAATCGCTGAGACGGCCGACGTCGCGGTGATGGCCGCGGCAGTCGCGGACTTCCGGCCCGTCGTGGCGATCGACGGCAAGCTGCGACGCGCCGCGGGACCGCCGTCCATCGATCTCGAGCCAACTCCTGACGTTCTCGGCGGCATCGCCGCGATGAGCCCTCGCCCGTTTCTCGTCGGGTTCGCAGCTGAGACCGGTGCTCTCGATGAGGCCGTAGCGAAGGCGCGTCGGAAGGGTGTCGACCTTCTCGTTTCCAACGATGTCACGGCGCCGGGTTCGGGCTTCGGCACGGAAACCAACCAGGTGACGATCGTTCTCCCGGATGGATCGACCGAGCCGTGGAGCCTGATGCCCAAGTCTGAAGTCGCGGAACGGCTCTGGGATCGGATCGCCGAGCTGCGCAAACGTGAAGGAACGTCCGCCTGACCCGAATCGCACAGGTCGTCCCCGACGTCCCGTCCTTCGCGGTCGATGACGGTTTCGCGTACGAGGTGCCCGATGCGCTGCCGGGGATCAGCGTTGGGGACATCGTCCGGGTACCACTCGGAAGTCGCAGGGTCCGGGGATACGTGATCGACGTTGCGGACGGCACGCCCGAACGGTCACTGAGGCCGATCACCGCCAGGTCGGGGAACCGTGGCGTCTTCGATGCGACCATGCTCCGGTCATTGCGCTGGGTCGCCACGCACTACGTTGCTCCTCTCTCGACCGTTCTTGCCAGGTGTGCGCCCCCGAATCTTCCCCGCAGGAAGCCCCGCGTTCACGACGATGCCGTCGGCGACGCGGCCGGGGCACTGACCGGGTGGGGTCAACGCCAGGTCGGTCGGGGCCGGACCCGCCCGGCCTACCTGCTCACGGGTGATCCGCTTCCGTCAGCGACATCCGCGATCGCTCCTGTTGTCGGCGCTGGGAAGAACGTGATCGTGACCGCTCCGACCGTGGTCGAGGCACACGCCGCTGCGGACGTCCTGCGTATTGTGTTCGGCGATCGCGTCCTGTTGGCGACAAGCGAGGAGTCCCCGGCGATTCGAACGACGGCATGGAGCCAGATGGCGTCGGGCACCGGGTCGATCGTTGTCGGAACCCGGGAGGTTGCGTTCTGGGGTGTGGACGGTGTCGGACTCGCCGTCGTCCTCGACGAGGGGCGGCGGGCCTACAAGTCGCCTCAGACACCGACGTTCAACGTGCGGGACGTATTCAGGCGGCGTTCGACCATCGAGCGCTTCTCGTTGCTCCTGACGGGGCCCGTCCCAACGTCGGAGGCGCTCTCCGGCGGCGTGGAAGTGATCGAATCGGCGGGTCGAGTGTGGCCACTCGTCGAAGTCGTCGATCGATCTGAGGAGGCACGAGCGTTCGGGTCGGTGGGGGACCCTGCCCGCAATGCGATCACCGCGCTCGGAGATACGGCACGGGTGTTCGTGCTCGTGCCCTGGAGGGGCGGCAGCTTTCGGTGTTCCCGATGCCGAGAGCTACGGAAGTGCCCGGACTGTGATGCCATGCTCGAGCGGGCCGGAACGTGTGCCCGTTGCGGCCGGTCGTTCCCGAAGTGCCTCGCTTGTGGCGGAGGGCGCTTCGAAGCCCTCGGCGGCGGAGTGTCTCGCATCGGCGACGATCTCGGGCGGATCTTCGGCAACGACGTGGGTGCGCCTGATTCGGGTCGTCGAATCGTTGTGGGAACCGCGCGGGATCTCGTGGGTCTGACTCCCGTAGACCTCGTCGTCGTGATCGACCCGGACGCCGGGATCCTTGCACCGAACTATCGAGCCGACGAGGACGCACTGCGTCTCCTGGCACGCGCCGCACTGGCCGCACGGCCGAGCCGCGGTCGTCGCGCCCTGGTGCAGACGTCGCTGCCGGACCACCGCGTGCTCGATGCGCTCCGGAGTGGCAACCCGATGGACTTCATGGACGAGACACTGCGAAGGCGGGAAACGAGTGGATTCCCGCCCGTCGGCGACCTCATCGCCCTCGAGACGGATGCAACCGACGCGGGTCCAATTCTCGCCGAAGCCGTCGGCGAAGTCTCCCTGCTGGGTCCGGCGAAGGAAGGAGATCGGGATCGATGGCTCATCCAAGGCCGCGACCTGTCCGCGGTACGCCTCAGGCTTCGATCAGCGGTGCAGCATCTCCGAGACGGCGGCGCTCGGGTACGCGTGGATGCGGATCCTGTCGAACTATGACGACGTTCATCTGGTCTCTGCCCGGACGAACCGGTAGCCTGCGCCCTCATGCCGATCTACCCCATCCGTGTCTTTCCCGACCCGGTTCTGCGACTCCCGACGACGCCCGTCGTGGAGTTCGGGCCCGATCTGGCGCGGCTGGTGGACGACATGCTCGAGACCATGTATGAGGCCCCGGGTGTCGGTCTGGCCGGGCCACAGATCGGCATCTCGAAGCAACTCTTCGTTGCCGATGTCGGCGATGGTCCGTTCGTGATGGTGAACCCCGAGATCGTCGAAACGTCGGGAAAGTGGAAGTTCGAGGAAGGTTGTCTGTCAGTTCCGGGGCGGTGGTGGGAGTTCAATCGTCCGGCGTTCGCTCGAGCTCGCGGACTCGACGTCGACGGGAATCCGATCGAGTACGCAGGGGATGAACTGTTGGGTCGCCTGCTCCAGCATGAGATCGATCATCTGCACGGCATGCTTCTCCTCGATCGACTTCCGAGGCGTCTCCGCAAGGAGGCACTCAGCGATCTCCGCAACGTCACGCCGATGGGAGGACCCTGATGCGAGCAGCTTTCCTTGGTACACCTGCGGCGGCTGTTCCGAGCCTCGCAGCACTCATCGACGTCGCCGATGTCGAAGTGGTCGTGACACGACCGGACAGCATCAAAGGTCGTTCGGGAAAGCCGACCCCACCGCCCATCAAGGTCGCAGCGACGGAGTGGGGATTGCCCGTCGTCCAACCCGGGAGCCGTGACGAACTCGAACGCATCCTGGAGGACGCACCGATCGATGTCGGCATCGTCGTTGCGTACGGCCGCATCCTCACGCCCACCGCTCTTGCGTCGGCACCGGCGGGCTTCGTGAACGTGCACTTCTCGCTCCTGCCGCGGTGGCGCGGAGCAGCGCCGGTCGAGCGAGCGATCCTCGAAGGTGACGATTCGACGGGAGTGACGCTGATGCAACTCGACGAAGGGCTCGACACCGGCCCGGTGATCGCGGCAGTCGAGACGCCGATCGCTCCCGACGAGACCGGGGGTTCTCTAACCGGTCGGCTCGCGTATCTCGGAGGCATCCTGATCGATGACGCTATCTCGGAACTGCTCGCCGGCCGACTCGACTCGGCGCCGCAGCTGCGGACCGGTGTCACCATCGCCAAACGACTCGATCGATCTGAAGGACGAATCGATCCCTCGTGGAGCGCGGCGTATGCGGAGCGAGCGATCCGGGCCTTCAACCCCCGACCGGGGGCATGGTTCTCGATCGAAGGAAACGGGTGCCGCGTTCACCGGGCGTCGCATTCAGACGAGGCCGTAACCCCGGGAGCCATCGCACCGTTCAACGGCACCGCCGTGCTCGGCCTTGACGGGGGAAGTCTTGCTCTCGAGCTGATCCAACCCGCCGGCAAGGCGATGATGACCGGGACCGCCTGGCTCAATGGGCGACGCGGGGTCGGCGGGCGCATCGACCCACGGACCGAATGAAACAGGGCGTTGGATCCCGCGTTGTCGCGGTTGAGCTCCTCCGGAGAGTTCTCGAAGACGGGGCCTACTCGAACATCGTCGTACGGACCGCGACACGAGACCTGGAGCGGAGGGACGCCCTGTTCGTCCAACGCCTCCTGTACACCACGATCCGATACCTGGATCGCATCGATCGAACGATCGACGCAAAGGTCTCGCGTTCGATTGACGATGATGTCAGAGCCGTTTTGAGAGTCGGCGTCGCTGAGATCCTGTTCACCGATGCGGACGCGTACGCCGCGGTTGACAGCGCCGTCGAGGCCGTGCGCGTCGGTGGCAGCCCCCGTGCGTCGGGCTTCGTGAACGGCGTGCTCCGGAACATCGTCCGGGAAGGGGAGCCGCCGCTTCCGAGCGGTCCGGAAGGGGAGGCGCTTCGGCTGGGCGTTCCCCTCTGGCTTCACGATGACCTTGTCCGAACGTACGGCGCGGAGACCGCCAACTCGTTCCTCGAGACATCCAACCAGCCAACCCGGGTTGGTGTGCGCAGACGACGCGGAGAGGCGCCGGGCGCACCGATCGTTGGGATCGACGATGCGTACCTGATCGACGACGTCATTCTCCACCATGCATCTATCGCGTCCAGTGATCTCGTGGTGTCCGATCCCTCATCGACGGCCGTCGCCGCTGCACTCGATCCCCAGCCGGGAGATCGGGTCCTCGACCTCGCAGCAGCGCCGGGCGGCAAGACCCTCCATCTCTGGGATCTGATCGGTGGAGAGGGTCTGGTCGTCGCGATGGACCGACACGCGGGCCGAGTAGCGACCGCCCGGCGAAGGCTCGTCGGTCAGGGCGCGGATGTGCGCTGGCTGATAGGGGACGCGACGGCGCCGCCGTTCCAACCCCACAGCTTCGACCGGATCCTTCTCGATGCACCCTGCACGGGTCTAGGAACGCTCCGCCGTCGCCCCGAGATTCGCCATCGGCTGCACCCCGACAGCGCCGCCGAGTTGGGCCGCGATCAGCGCCGCATGCTCGAAGCAGCGACCACCCTCCTGCGCCCCGGGGGTCGGCTGGTCTACTCCGTCTGCACCGTAACGCCGGAAGAGACGGTCGACGTGGTCGCAGGTACCGGCTCCCATGCGCCGGAGAGTCTGCCCGGAGCCGAGATGGCTGGAGGCGTGCTTCTCGCTCCGCACGTCACCGGCTCGGACGGGATGTTCATTGCCGTGATCGACCGATGACCACTCCTCGGGCGGTCCGCCTCGCGAGGCCGCCAAGCGGATACAATCGATTCCCGTGATCAAACCACCCAGAATCGCTCCGTCCATACTGGCTGCAGACTTCGCCTTCCTGGCCGATGAGATTCGGCGTATAGAAGAACATGTCGACCTGCTCCACGTCGACGTCATGGACGGTCATTTCGTCCCCAACCTGACGCTCGGCATGCCGGTGATCGCTTCGTTGAGAAAGGTGACGCACCTCCCGCTTGACTGCCACCTGATGACACTGAATCCCGACTCCTACCTGGAACCGCTCAAGCAGGCGGGAGCGGACATAGCAACCGTGCACATCGAGGTGTTCCCGGATCCGACAGAGGTAGCCGCGATCGCCCGGGACGTAGGTCTCGGGTTCGGACTCGTCGTCAACCCCCCGACACCATTCGAAGCGATCGAACCCTTCATCGAATTGGCCGACATGGTGGTCGTGATGTCGGTGCATCCCGGGTTCGGTGGGCAGGCATTCATCGAGGCTGTTCTACCGAAACTGGAACGGATCAGGAATTTCGTTGACTCGGCCGGACTGTCGACCGATATAGAGATCGACGGTGGGATCGACCCGGGCACGATCCGGCCCGCGCGTGATGCCGGGGCCGACGTGTTCGTGGCCGGGACCTCGGTGTTCCGAGCCCCCGACCCGGTGCTCGCCGTTCGAGAATTGAGAACCGCGATCGGCCAGTAGAGGGACCATGGGAGATCGGATCCTCGTCGTCGATGACGACCCGGACATCCTCCAATACGTGAAGATGAACCTCGAACTCGAGGGTTTCGAAACCGAGACCGCCTCGAACGGAGTCGACGCGATTCAGCTGGCGTCGGACAACCCTCCGGCCCTCGTGCTGCTCGACGTGATGATGCCCGGAATGGACGGACTCACCACATTGCGGCACCTTCGCAACGATCCACCGACGGCCAGCGTACCCGTCGTCATGCTCACCGCGCGGGCGCTCGCTCAGGATCGCGTGAAGGGCCTGGACCTGGGAGCGGACGACTACATCACGAAGCCCTTCGCCGTGGAAGAACTCGTAGCTCGTGTGCGAACCGTCATCCGTCGTGCACAGCAGATGCGAGACGTCTCACCGCTGACGGGATTGCCGGGGAACTTCCGCATCGCGGCCGAACTCGAACGGCGGATCAGTGAACGGACCCCGATCGCAGTCGTGTACGGCGATCTCGACAACTTCAAGGCTTTCAACGACCACTACGGGTTCATGCGGGGTGATACGGTCATCAAGTTCACCGCCAAGATCATGGTGGATGCAGCCGCGTCGTGTGGTGATCCCGACGCGTTCGTCGGCCACGTTGGCGGGGATGATTACATCGCTCTGATCGACCCCGGTCTCGTCGACGTCTTCTGTACCACGGTAATCCAGAACTTCGACGACGGCGTCCTCGACTTCTACGACACGGCCGACGCCGTTCAGGGCTATATCGAAGTCACCGACCGGCGGGGCGAACGCCACGCCTTCCCGATCGTGTCGTTCTCGATGGGTGTCGTGACAAACCAGGATCGCGCCATCGCCTCCGAATGGGAAGCTTCGGCGATCGCCTCGGAGATGAAGGAATTTGCGAAGCGCCAACCGGGATCGACCTACTCGGTGGACCGCAGGCAGTGACCTCGATGCTGCGCATCGAGGAATATTCAGTACTCCGTACTTCGCATGCCTCAATCGCTACTACCCTTGTAGTTGCCCCCTTCAGGGCAGGGTGAAATCCCCGACCGGCGGTGAAAGTCCGCGAACCCGTTCAAGGGTTGACCCGGTGGAAATCCGGGACCGACGGTGACAGTCCGGATGGGAGAAGGAGGGCGTGTGACGCGCCGCGTTGAGAACAATTCGTTCCCTGCGCACCGCGCGGACGAGTTGATGCGCCGTGCCATCGGGCTCACCGAAGGCACGATGCCGCATCCGAATCCGCGAGTCGGTGCCATCGTGCTTACCCCGGAAGGGGAGGTCGTGGCCGAGCGCGCCCACATCCGAGCGGGGTCCGTCCACGCAGAGGCGGCGGCTCTCGCCGATGCCGGGCCCGCTGCCAGGGGTTCAACCGTCGTCGTTACCCTCGAGCCGTGCGCACACCACGGGAAGACGCCCCCCTGCGCCACGGCGCTCATCGAAGCCGGCGTTTCGCGCGTGATCGTCGGAACGCTTGACCCCGATACCCGCGTCGCGGGCGAGGGGATAGCGATGCTCGAGAACGCCGGCATCGAAGTCGCCACGGGTATCGAGGAGGCTGCAGTCCGAGCCAACGATCCGGCGTACTACCACCATCGATCCACCGGACTGCCGTTCGTCACTCTGAAGACCGCTCTGACACTTGACGGCCAGGCCGCGGCAGCGGACCACACGTCACGGTGGATCACCGGACCGGAGGCCAGGGAGGATGGTCATCGCTTACGAG
>JAUVNV010000135.1 GCA_030599515.1 Acidimicrobiia bacterium | reverse complement strand
CTCGGTACTCGGTACTCGGTGCTCGGTGAAGGATCCCGCTTGCTTGCAGCTCGGGTCTTTCTACTTTCTACTTTCTACTTTCTACTCTCCCCCCATTCTCCTGTCTCCTGTCACCTGGGTAGTGTCGATCGACATGTCGGATTCCCGATCCCAACGCAAACGAGGCGCGTCCGATGGTGCGCGGGCTGTTGCGCCTCTGCTTATCGGGGTGATTCCGTTTGGGCTTGTCTTCGGAATCGTGGCCGCCGGATCGACCGTGGGGCCCTGGCTCGGAGGATCGACGTCGGTGATCATCTTCGGCGGCGCGGCTCAACTGGCGACGCTCCAACTCATCGACGCCGGAGTAACGGGAGCCGTTGTAATCGCGACGGCGCTCGTCATCAACGCACGCCACCTCATGTACAGCGCGGCGCTCGCCCCACACTTCCGGGACTTCCCGACCATCGCCCGCTTCGCACTCCCATACGTCATGACCGACCAGGCGTTCGCCGTCTCGATCGTTCGATACGGCGACGTCACGGACCCTGTCTACAAGCAGTGGTACTTCACCGGAGCAGCCCTGGCACTCTGGGTCACATGGCAGATCTCCACGATCGTCGGCATCATCCTCGGTGCCCAGGTTCCGGCGTCGTGGTCTCTCGACTTCGCGATCCCTCTCGTCTTCCTCGTTCTCCTCATCCCGGCCATCAAGAGCCGACCGGAACTCATCGCCGCAGTCGTCGGAGGTGGCATCGCAGTCGCAGCGGCAGGAGCACCGTATGGCCTCGGCCTCATGATCGGCGCCATCAGCGGAGTGGTCGCAGGGATCATCGCTCAACGGGTGCTGCGATGAATGATGCAGCCATCGTCGTCACGATCGGCGTCGGAACCTATCTGTTGCGTCTCTCGTTCATCGGGATCGTCGGCGACCGCACGATGCCCGACTGGGCGATGGTGCCGCTCCGATTCGTCGCACCCGCGGTTCTCGCCGCCCTCGTGGCACCGGCGGTTCTGCTGAGGAACGGCTCGGTCGATCTCTCCCCGGTTACGAACCCGAGGGCGCTTGCAGCACTGGTCGCGCTCCTGATAGCTTGGAAGACGAAGAACGTGGCCGCCGTGATCGTGGCCGGCATGTCCGTCGTCTGGTTCCTGCAGGCGCTGTTGTAGGAACGAATCCTTCGACAGAACCTGCCGTACCATCCCGAGGATGCGGAAGTTGCTCCTCCTCTTGATCGTCACGATCGGCGCTGTTGTCGCGGCACCCCGTCTCCTCAAACGGGCCTTCGCCCCACCCGACAGGGACGTCGCCGCTCACCCGTCCGACTACGGACTCTCAGCCACGGACCTGTGGATCGATGGACCGAACGGGAAACGACTGCACGCCTGGTGGATACCGGCAGACGGTCCGGCGCCCGTCGTCATCGTTCTGCACGGCTGGGGCGGCAACTCCGGAGACATGCTCCCCATCGCACCGGGCCTCGCGGACTCCGGCTTCCATTCGTTGTTCCTCGATGCAAGGAGACACGGCCAGTCCGACTACGAGGACTTCATGTCGATGCCTCGTTTCGCCGAGGATCTCGAAGCCGCGGTCGGCAATCTGCTGGAACGTGACGACGTCACTGCCATCGGGGTCATCGGCCACTCCGTCGGAGCTGCTGCGTCGATCTACGCGGCAGCGAACAACCCGGCTATTGATGCGGTGATCGCCGTGGGCGCCGTCGCTCATCCGGCCGAGATGATGCGTGAGAATTTCCCGTTCCCTGCTCCGGTGACATGGGCTCTCTTGCAGGTCGTGGAGCGCATGATCGGTCACCGCTACGACGACATCGCCCCGAGGAACCGCATATCAGACGTCGTGGTCCCCGTCATGCTCATGCACGGCGATGCGGACAGTGTCATACCGTTCCAGGACTCGATCGATCTTCACAAACGCCTCGTCGGAAGCGAACTCGTCATCGTTCCTCGTGGCACCCACTCTGACCTCGACGCCTTCGAGCCGTTCTTCCCGAAGGTCGATGAGTTCCTCAGCGAGCACCTGTCGACTGCCGCCGCTCCGACAGGGTGACCCGGGAAGCGGGCGGTAGAGTGCTGCTCACAGCAGCGAAGGGCCGCAGACATCACTGACAGACAGCCTGAGCACGGTGCGCATCTGCCCGCCGAGATGACTCCGATCGAGTCGATCTGGAGCAAGATTCGCGAGCGAGAACCTTGGACCGACGAGGAACGAGAACAGACCCTCGACGAGCTCTTCCCGGACGACGAGAAGATCATTCCTTATCTCAAGCGTTTCGCGACGCTGATGATCCTCTCCACGATGATCGCTGCCTTCGGGCTGATCGCGAACTCCGCCGCCGTCGTGATCGGAGCGATGCTGGTCGCTCCCCTGATGACGCCGATGCTGGCACTCGCGGCCTCCCTCATGTACGCCCAGATGAGGCGCTTCATGGGATCAGTTACGGTGATCATCCTCGGCACACTCGGCGCGATCGCCACCGGTTGGCTCGTCTCCAGGCTGGCCGCAGGCACGCTCACAGCTGGATCGCTCTCACCCGAGCTTCTGGCGCGAACTTCGCCAAGCCTTCTGGACCTCGGGATAGCGATCGCAGCCGGCCTTGCCGGCGGCTACGTCCTCACCCACAAGGGAGCCGGCTCATCACTACCGGGCGTCGCGATCGCCGTCGCCCTCGTTCCTCCTCTCGCCACCGTCGGTGTTGCGCTCGAGTTCGGCGCCATAGAGTTCGCTCTCGGGGCGCTGCTGCTCTACACGACCAACCTGATTGCCATCGTGCTCTCGGCATCGATCGTGATGTTCATCTCCGGCTTCGTCCCCGACTACGTTCGCCAGATCGCACGCGGACACCTCGGCCTACGTCTCCTCCCGTGGGGGCTGGCGCTCCTCGCCGTCACCGTGCCGCTCGGCCTCCACACCAAGTCCGTGCTCGAAGACGAGGCGTTCGTGAAGGACGTCACGACTGCCGTGGAAGAGTGGGATCCGCAGGCAGAGATCCTCGAGATCGACGCCGATCGATCGGGCAGTCGTGCCACCGTATCGATGACCGTGGCGACAACCACCAGCGACTTGCAGCCCGCCTGGAAGCTCGCGGAGAGCATCACCCGGGAATACGGAATCGATCTCGATCTCGATGTCAGATACCAACGGGAAAGCACCGATGCAGCGTCGACGAGCTAGCGCCCTGGTCCTTCTGGTGGCCGGGGTCATCCTGGCGGCGGCGTGCACCTCCACGGCCGTAGTCACCCAGAACGGTCCCGTCGTCACGGTCTTTGGCGGATATCGGGGTGTCGAGGCGGAGCGTTTCGCCGCATCGGTCGCCCCGTTCGAAGAACAAACGGGCATCACGGTGAGCTACGTCGGTGCCGGGTCCTTTGCCAAGGCGATCGAGGATCGAGTGGCCAACGCCGACTACCCGGACGTTGCGATCTTCCCACAGCCCGGACTCATCCAGGAGTACGCCCGCCAAGGCATCCTCCTTCCGCTCGACGAAGAGACGCAGGCGACGGTTACGCAGTACCCGGAGACAGCGGTCGGCACCGTCGGGGATGTCCTGTACAGCGTCTGGTTCAGAGCGTCGGTCAAGAGCCTGGTGTGGTACGAGCCGCAGGTCTTCGCCGGGCAAGGCTACGAGGTGCCGTCGACGTGGGATGAAATGATGGATCTCACGAGCCGGATGGAGATCGACGGATACGCCCCCTGGTGTCTCTCGATCGAGAGTTTCGGGGCAACGGGGTGGGTCGGCACGGACTGGATAGAAGACATCGTGCTCCGACAGAGCGGGCCTGATGTTTACGACAAGTGGGTCGCAGGCGAAATCTCCTTCGAGGACGACCAGATCATCGCCGCATTCGAGACCTTCGGCGAGATCGTCCACCAGCCGGGTCGTGTGCTCGGCGGTACCCAGCGCATCCTCAATACGCCCTGGACACAGGCCCAGGATCCCATGTTCGAGAGCCCGCCGCGCTGTCTGCTCAATCGCCAGGGATCGGTCCAACAGGCGCAACTCCCCTCTTGGGTCACGATCGGGAAGGAGACCGATTCTTTCGTGCTCCCGGCGATGGACGAAGGCGAGCCGCCGATCCTCGCTGCCGGAGAGTTCGCTGCGGCGTTCGCCGATCGCCCCGAGGTGCACGCCCTGCTCCAGTACCTCGCCACTCCCGAGGCCGGTGCCGCATGGGCCGCGGCCGGCGGATTCGTCTCGCCACACAAGGCGTTCGACAGCGATCTCTACGGTGACGACCTCGACCGTCGCGTGGCCGAGATCATGAACCGCGCCGCCGTCATCCGATTGGACGGATCCGATGCGATGATCCCGTCGGTCGGCACCGGAACGTTCTGGACCGGCATGGTGTCATATATCCGGACCGGGGACGCCCGCACGGTGGCCGCCGATATCCAGGCAGGCTATCCCGAAGTCACTCACTTCCCGGAAGTGCCGGTCTCCGAGGGTTGATCCTCAGCGCCAGAGATCCTCGAGCACGTCGGCGACGGGATCCTTCCCCGGCGGCAATACCCCGGTCGCGTCGTCGTGCTGCGGTATCCCGACCGTGACATGTTCGAACTGCTCCATGGCCGGATCGAGGAATCGACTCGGCAGGGCGTAGGAGTGCTCCCGGCTGCCGGAGAACCGCTTGTGATAGAACCGTTGTGGGACGGTCACGTGGAGATGATCCTTCGCTCTCGTAAGCGCCACGTAGAGCAGGCGTCGTTCTTCCTCCAGGCCACCCGGGTCCGAGATCGCCATGTCGGATGGGATGTTCCCATCGGCGGCGTGGATGACGAACACGGCCCGCCACTCACCCCCCTTCGCAGAGTGGATCGTCGAGAGGATGAGGTAGTCGTCGTCCAAGTGCGGCGGCCCTGCAAGGTCGCTGGTGCTCGCCGGTGGGTCGAGTGTGATCTCGGTCAAGAATCGGCTCCGGGTTCCGTACTCCGCGGCAAGGGCGGCGAGTTGCCCCAAGTCGGCGAGCCGGGCGGCGGAATCGTCATACGACCGCTCGAAGACGAGCGAACAGAACGGAATGAGACGCTCGATCTGCTGAGACGGACCGGGTTCGGTCCCGTCATGGCCACGGCAGTCAAGGAGCGCCTTCTGCAGCTCCTCCATCGGCTCCCGCGCCTCCGCTACCACGGGGAACTGCACAGCCACCAGGGCTACGAGTCGATCTGAGTCGTTCTTCTGTGCCTCACCGTCGAGGTGGTCCGTGATCTTCAGCGAGGTCGCCGGCCCGATGCCGGGGATCATCTGCAGGACCCGGTTCCAGGCGAGCTCGTCCTTCGGATTGTCGAGGATGCGCAGCAGGGCCAGCAGATCCTTGACGTGTGCTGCCTCGAGGAATCGCAGTCCGCCGTACTTGACGAAGGGGATGTTCCTCCTGGACAGCTCGATCTCGAGACCCGCCGAGTGGTGTCCCGTACGGAACAGCACGGCCTGGTCTCTGAGTGCCAGACCGGCCTCCCGATGGTCGAGCACCCGATCGGCAACGAGCTCCGCCTGAGCAGATTCATCGAAACACGTGATCAGGTCCGGCATGCGCCCCGCCGCACGTTGGGTCCAGAGTTCCTTCTGGAAGGTCTCGGGCGAGGCTTTCATCACTGCGTTCGCGGCGTTGAGAATCTGCGGTGTCGATCTGTAGTTCTGTTCAAGCGTCACAACCGTCGCGCCCTCGAAGGCCTCCGGGAACTCGAGGATGTTCTCAACGGTGGCGCCCCGGAACGAGTAGATGGCCTGGGCGTCGTCGCCCACAACGGTGAGGTTGCCGGCGATTCCACACAGCGACCGGAGTATCTCGGCCTGACTCCGGTTGGTGTCCTGATACTCATCGACCAGCACCTGGTCGAAGAGGTTCCGGACGGTGCCGCCTGCGGTTGAGTCGAGGAGGGCGTTCCAGTAAAGGAGGAGATCGTCGTAGTCGACGACGTTGTGGTCCTTCTTCCGTGCCGTGTATGCGCGGAAGATCTCCCGCAACGCGTCAACGTGATCGACGACCCAGGGGAACCGCTCCTCGACGGTCTCGGTGAGGGGTGTCCTGGCGTTCACCGTGCGGGAGTAGACGGCTGCAATCGTCTCCTTCTTCGGGAACCGCTGCTTGGATCCCGAGTAGCCGAGTTCGGTGCGGATCATGCCGAACAGCGAGGCAGCATCCGACTGGTCGATGACGGTGAACCCGTCCTGCAAACCAACGGCGGATCCGTACTTTCGGAGCAGCCTGTTGGCGACGGCGTGGAACGTGCCACCCCAGACCTTGCCGACGGAACGGTTCGAGATAAGGGCACTCGAGCGCCGTAGCATCTCTGCCGCCGCCCTTCGGGTGAAGGTAAGCAGAAGAACCCGATCGGCGGGAACTCCCTCGTCGACAAGACGGGCGACCCGGCTGGCCAGCGTGCGAGTCTTGCCGGTGCCGGCACCTGCGATGACAAGGAGCGGACCGCCGTCGTGGAGGACGGCCTCACGCTGTCGATCGTTGAGCCCGTCGAGCCAGGTCGGGTCTTCAGGCGTAGATGCGTCGAACATGTGTTCGTCGAGTGTAGACCATGTTGAGACCCAGGGTTCTCGGTGTCCTATGTGGCGCTGTGTTCTATGTGGCGCTGTGAGCCCGCGGAATGGCGGTGCCGGCCGTCACTTACGGCGCGAGCTGATCGAATGCGGTTCGGAGACCCGCGTGGAGCGCCGCGACCTCCTCCTCGGGCCAGGCTGGCGGATCGGCTCTGAGGAACGTCGTGCGTTCGGCACGGTTGTCGAAGTAGGCGAGCGGGACTCTCCAGACAGCCTGTTATCCAGCGATCGCGATCGTG